>JAUWYT010000261.1 GCA_030615705.1 Chloroflexota bacterium | reverse complement strand
TTGGGGACCTCTCCCTAGAGATGCTATTGTAGGCAAGGCCTGGATCTCTTATTGGCCCCCTGAGTATTGGGGGCTCGTGCCTCACTATTCCTATGCTGCCACGGAATGAGTTTGAGACTTCCGAAGTCTGCCAGACTTCGGAAGTCTGATCGGTTTGAAATGGCCTTACAAGAAGACGAGGTAAGGGAAATAGTACAGCGAGTCCTATTACGGACCCTCGGCATGGGCGAGACTAATGGGTCCCGTGCCCTATCTTCGTCCGGCGTAACGAAGCGTCCCCTGATAACTGAAAAGGACGTGAAGGCTGTTCCAACAGGGGGGAAACTGTGTCTCCCCGCCGAAGCCATAGTTACCCCCAGGGCTCGGGAGGTGGCTATGGAAAGAAAGGTTTCCCTCTTCGCAGAGCCTGGCCCTTCGACTATGCTCAGGACAGGCCCTGTCAGCACTCTAAGCGGGACCTCAGTTCCTGGGAGCAAAGTCATTGCCCTCGGCGCTGACCACGGCGGCTTCGCCATGAAAGAGACACTCAAGGCTTACCTCCAAGAACTTGGCTATACCATCAAGGATTGTGGCACCTTCAGCAGCGAATCCGTAGACTACCCTGAATTCGCCTATGCCGTGGCCAAACTGGTCTCCGAGGGCCAAGCTTGGCGGGGTGTCATGATCGATGGGGCAGGGATTGGCTCCTGCATGGTGGCAAACAAAGTGCCAGGGGTGCGGGCCAGCATGTGCTATGACCTCTCCACAGCCGCAAACTCCCGTGAGCACAACGACGCCAATGTGTTGACGTTAGGTGGGCGTCTCATCGGCGAGAACTTGGCCAAGCAGATCGTGAAGACGTGGCTGGAAACGGAATTCGCCGGCGGCCGTCACGAGCGCCGAGTGAACAAGATCATGGGCATCGAGAAGCGATTTCTGCGGAAATGAGGAGACAAAGAGCTTCCCTCAGCCCATTTTTCGGTATGGAGCTATCCGATGGACCTGGATAGAGCAACCGTAGAACGACTCGTGGAACAAATCACCAAAGAGGTGCTGATCCTGCTGCGGGAGGAAGAGGCCAGTGCCCAATCAGGATCGGAGTGCTTGGGTTGCGACGGTCAGTGTACTGAGAAGTGTCCGGACAAGGCCCAGGAAGTGATTGATGCTGGAGCGAACAGGATTGCCAACCCTCTGGGCTCCACTAAAGTGGCTGCGAACATCGCTCATATGATTGATCACACCTTGCTCAAACCGGACGCCAGCCAAGATCAGATCGCTCAGCTTTGTTATGAGGCCCGCAAGCACGGCTTCGCCGCCGTCTGCGTCAACCCCGCCAACGTCAAGCTGGCCGCTCAGCTCCTCAAGGGCTCGCCTGTGGCTGTCTGCGCAGTGGTTGGCTTCCCTTTGGGAGCCACCTCGCCCGAGGTCAAGGCTTACGAGGCCCAACAGGCCATCGAAGACGGGGCCACTGAAATAGATATGGTCATCAATGTTGGCGCCCTTAAATCCAGGGACTACGAGTTAGTAGAGCGAGACATCGCCACCGTGGTGCGTACTTGTCACAACAACCGGGCTATTTGCAAAGTGATTATCGAGGCAGCCCTGTTGACGGACGAGCAGAAGATCAAGGCTTGCCAATTGGTCAAGGCGGCAGGGGCTGACTACGTCAAAACCTCAACCGGCTTCGGACCAGGTGGGGCTACAGTTGAGGACGTGGCTCTAATGCGGCGGGTGGTTGGGCCCGAGATGGGCATCAAGGCAGCGGGGGGCATCAGGACCCTCGAGGCTGTCAAGCAGATGGTCAAGGCCGGGGCTACGCGCATCGGAGCCAGTGCAGGGGTGAAGATTGTGCAGGAGGCCAGAGCTTCGGCCTGAGCTTGTCCTGAGCCCTTTGTCCCTGGGCACCGTACTGGACCGTACGGTACAGTGCCAAAGGACCAGGGGCTTGCCGAAGGGCCCAGCCGAACGGCAGCGGCCTAGCGCATTTACCAGAGGGTAATTCGATGCAGATTCAGGAGGCCATGGCCCTTCGCAGCAAGATCACTGGTGTACTGCTGAAGAACGCACGCACCAGGGCTAGAAAAAGCCAGAAAGATTGTGCCAAGATTCTGGGCTGCTCTCCCCGCACTATATCCGACTATGAATACGGCCGCAGAGACACCTCCCTACCAGAGCTGGAGGCGCTGGCCCGCTTTTTGGAGATACCCTTCAGTTACTTTTGGCAAGAAGGCTCTATAGCCAGAGAAGAAGAGGAGAAATTGGGCAGCGAAGAGGTGAGGGCCATCCGTCGAAAGATCATCGGTGTCCTGCTGCGGCAAGCTCGCCTCGCGGTCGAAAAGACTCAGAAGGATTGGGCTGAGGTCCTGGATTGCTCCGTGGGTAGGATCTCCCGGTACGAGTACAGGCAGAGCGATGTCCCTCTCCCAGCCTTAGACGTGCTGGCTGATTTCCTGGGCGTGCCCATAACCCATTTCTTGGACGAAGGGCTCCTTCGTCCAGCGGGGGTGACCCAATGGAGAATATCCTCACGATAGGCTGAGTTAGACCCGGGAACGCAAAAGCCGCCGCAATCTCGCAGGGCGGCTTTTTCATGAATTCTCAAGCGCAGGTGACTCCCTCTTGCGTGTTGCTGGCCCGCCGGCCTCTACCTGTCGTGGCCTGCTCCCGCCGGATCGCCAGATCCGGCGACTTGGCGGCGGGATCTGGCGATCCCGCCGGAGCAGAGTGGGGAAGCACCAGCCAAAGGGGAGACTACCCAAGCTTGGCTTGGGCTGATGATTCCGCCTCCCCCTTCCGAAAAGATAAGCCCCTCTAAACCAAGAGGGGCTTTGCACGTATTGTCTAGTACTGAGGCATAGGTGGTGTAGGTGGTGCCTCCTTTTCGGGGATCTCGGTGATCAGGGCCTCGGTGGTGAGGATCATGGCTGCGATGCTGGCTGCGTTCTGCACCGCACTTCGGGTTACTTTGACTGGATCAATGATCCCCTTCTCCACCATGTCCCCATAGTCGTTGGCGATCACGTCGTAGCCTATCTTGTCGTTCTTCTTCTCCTTCTGCAGCCTCCTCACATCCTGCACTACCACAGCTCCATCCACGCCGGCGTTCTGAACGATCCCCCTCATGGGCTCCTCCAGAGCTCTCTTGAGGATGTTCACCCCCGTCTGCTCATCGAGGAGCTCCATTTTGATCTTATCCAAGGCTGGCACGGCATTGATGAGTACCACCCCACCTCCAGGAACGATCCCCTCTTCGACAGCAGCCCTGGTGGTCGAGAGGGCGCCCTCAACCCGGCGCTTTTTCTCCTTCAGCTCCACCTCGGTGCCGGCACCAACCCTGATGATGGCCACCCCTCCGGCCAGCTTCGCCAAGCGCTCCTGCAGCTTCTCCTTGTCGTAGTCGGAGGTCGACTTCTCCATCTCCGCCTTGATCTGCTCGATCCTCCCCTTGATGTCCTTATCGGAGCCC
>JAUWYT010000291.1 GCA_030615705.1 Chloroflexota bacterium | reverse complement strand
CATCCGCCGGCCTTGGGGTCTATTGCCATGGATTCCATCGATAACCCTGTCCACATCAACTTCGACGGGAAGATAGAGCTCGTCGGATACGAATTAAGTCCACGAGCGCTTAAGCCCGGGGAGAGCGTGCGCCCAGCCTTTTACTGGAAAGCCCTAGCCAAGATGTATCGGAGCTATGCTCTCTTCATACACCTCCTCGGCCGGGATGGCCAGGTAGTGGGCCGATTGGATACAATCCCTTATGGGGGTAGGTATTCGACGTTGTTGTGGAAGCCGGGTGAAGTCTTCTGCGATGAGTACGAGGTCACGATCTCGCAGGATGCCGCCCCAAGTCGAGGAACTGTCATCGTTGGTTTCTATCCGTGGGGTGAGCCGAGCAGCCGCTTGCCGGCCTATAGCGCTGAAGGGCAACCCATCGGGGACCATTTCAGCCTCGTCCCCATCAAGATCGCTCCTGCGAAGCCTCCATCTTACACTCCTCAGTACTCTCTGCAAGTGAACTTCGCTGGCAGGATAGCCTTGATTGGCTACGACTTGCCACGAGAGAGAATTAAGGCAGGGGAGACCCTGCATCTGACATTATATTCGCAGGGCCAAGCGGAAATGGACGAGGATTACACCGTCTTTGTCCACTTGCTTGATGAAGAGAACCAAATTGTAGCCCAACGTGATAGCCAGCCCCAGAGCGGCAACTACCCCACCTCAATCTGGGACATAGATGAGGTGGTTAAGGACGAATATGAAATGGCGCTAAATCCTGATACGCCTTCAGGCAGGTATCGATTAGAAGTAGGGTTATATCTGTTGACCACAGGAGAGCGCTTGCCAGCTTCCGTTAGAGGAAAACGGCTGCCTGAGGATAGGATTTTGCTGCGGGAAGTGCAGGTAGGAAAATGAACAATGATCAGGGGCCAAGTCAACAACAAAGATGGGAAACGCGCTGATGGCTAGAAGAACCTACAACGTTCTCATGATCGCTCCAACGAGCTTCTTCCTCGATTACGGCTGTCACGTTCGGATCGCCGAAGAGTCCTGGATCCTGGAGAAGCTGGGCAACCAAGTCACCATCGTTACCTATTACAGAGGCGGGGATTTAGACGGCGTAGCCATTGAGCGCACGAGGCCCATCCCCTGGCGGCACGATTACGAAGTGGGGTGCTCGAGGCATAAACTGGCCTTCGACGTTCTCCTCTCGATCAAATCGCTGGAAGTGGCTCTGCGCAGGAAGCCCGACATCATCCACGCTCACCTCCACGAAGGTGCTCTGATCGGCTACGTGCTGAGCAAGCTGCGAGGTGTGCCTTTGGTCTTCGACTTTCAGGGCGGCCTAACTGGCGAGATGGTTGATCACCAGTTTCTGAACCCCGATGGAGCCTTTTATGTGCACATGCGCTGGCTGGAGGAGGTTATTGACCACCTCCCTCAAGCCATCATCACTAACTCCCGTCACGCGGCTGATCTGCTTAGAGGTGAGTTTCACTGCGATTCCGATAACATTCACATCGTGCCCGATTGCGTCAACACCGATGTCTTCCGGCCGGACGTGTTGAGCGAGGAGGAGCGCCTCAGCTTGAAGGCTCAATTGGGCATCCCCCCGGAGCGTAAAGTCGTCGTCTATCTGGGTCTATTGGCTGAGTACCAGGGGACTCACCTCCTCGTGCAAGCGGCAGCGCATCTGGTCAAGGCTCGCCGCGATGTACATTTTCTGATCATGGGCTTTCCGGGCGAGGAGGGGTATCGGGCCTATGCTCACAGTTTGGGCCTTGCCGATCACGTCACCTTCACCGGCAAGATCCTCTACAAGCTAGCGCCGCGCTACCTAGCCCTGGGCGACGTGGCCGTATCCACCAAGATCTCGGCCACTGAGGGCAGCGGGAAGCTCTTGAACTACATGGCCATGGCCCTGCCCACGGTGGCCTTTGACACCCCCGTCAGCCGAGAGTACCTGGACGATTGGGGGGTCTATGCTGAGCGGGGCAACCCCGCAGCTTTGGCCGAGGCGCTAGGTTCCATCTTGGCGGACAAGGAGAGGGCTACTGCACTGGGCGTGGGCCTGCGGCAGCGGGCGATGGAGAGGTATTCCTGGGAGCAGGCGGGGAGGCAGATCCTGGGGATATACGATTCGCTCTGCTAGGTGCCTATCCGAGAAATAGCAGACTGGGCTCCCATGCCCGGTCTGAGGAGGTCGCGAGTGATCGCTGCTTGCCAGATAGACCGGAGCGCCTTTCGCTCGTCGTGCTGTGCATTGGTCATATCATTCCCACCAGATGAAAAAGGATTCAATCTGGCATCCATGTCGCAAGCGGTTTTACTGCCTCTGTTATGTTTGGATAGGAGGGGCTACCAAGACCCTGGCGTGATTGTACACTAAAGTCCGTCGATGGTCAACTTGCGACAAAACTCGAGACCGAATGGCTGCTCCGCGCAGAGCGCCCTGCTGACCCCTCATCTCCGCACTGTCACCAGGTTGCCAGACTCGTAGCGCCGCAGCCCCCACTGGAAAACGTACGACGCGGCCAGCACGATGCCAGCGGCGAAGGCCACCAGGACCGCCAGGCGCCCCCAACTGAAAGCGCTCGGCAGCCTTGCAGGCACGGAGCCGACGAAGGCAGCCGGGATGAGGGTGTAGAGGAGCCATTGGACCGCCCCAGGAAAGATCTCCGCCGGGTACAGGCCGAAGGTGATCAGCGCGTTGATTGCCTGGCCTGCTAGGTTGTCGGCGTTGCCCATCCAGAAAGCCAGCGACCCATCAGCACGCTGAAAGCCACGAAGATGTGGCCGGCTAGCAGGCCCAACAGCAGGCTCCCCCAGCGACCCGGTGCAGCGATAAGGAAGAGCGCCAGGCCAAAGACGAGGTCCCCCCAGGCGGAGAGCGACATCCACTAGACCAGGAGGTGCACCAGAGGATCGGTCGTCATCTGTTCGCCATCGGGCGGTGGGGATCCGCGAAGACCGGCTTCAAGGCGGGCCTGGTGGAC
>JAUWYT010000141.1 GCA_030615705.1 Chloroflexota bacterium | reverse complement strand
GTTGTCGAAGTCCTGCCCCCAGCACCTCTCCTCCAGGAGCCAACTGTCCGGGCTGTTGTGCCTCCTAGCAGGTCAGCATTGGTGCTATGGCGCGTTGTCGAAGCCAGCCTGCTATCGTTAGTCCTCGCTTTAGCCATAGCCACGCTAGTTGCCAAACGCCGCCAGGGTGCTAACTGAGTATCACTCCTGTTACTTAGCGTAGTCTACAGCTCTTGTCTCACGGATGACGGTGACCTTGATCTGGCCTGGATACTCCAGGCTCTCTTCCACCCTTTTGGCGATATCTTGGGAGAGACGTATGGCGGCCAAGTCATCAATCTCTTCGGGTTTGACCATGATCCTTATCTCGCGGCCAGCCTGAATGGCATAGGCCTGGGCCACGCCCTCAAAGGAATCGGCTACTTCCTCCAAGGCCTTAACGCGTTTGATATAGCTCTCCAGGCTTTCGCGGCGAGCGCCAGGGCGGCCACCCGAAACAGCGTCGGCGGCCTCGACTAGGATGGCCTCCAGGCACTGGTACTCCTCTTCGCCGTGGTGAGCGGCGATACAGTTGACGATTTTCTCGGACATGTCCAGTCGCCTGGCTATATTGGCGCCGATGAGGGCATGGGGACCGTTCACTTCGTGGTCAACGGCCTTGCCGATGTCGTGCAAAAGCCCCGCCTTTTTGGCCAGAGCAACATCAGCCCCCAATTCGGCAGCCATCATACCCGCAAGATGAGTCGTCTCCAGCGAATGAGCCAAAACGTTCTGGCCGTAGCTGGTGCGAAACTTGAGCCGACCCAGCAACTCGATCAGCTTAGGGTGCAGACCGGGCACACCAGCCTCATAAGCTGCTTGCTCCCCTTCCTCGCGGATGATGGCCTCTACTTCCTCCCGAGACTTCTCCACTGTCTGCTCGATGCGGCCGGGGTGGATGCGACCATCCAAGATCAGCTTGCTCAAAGCCACACGGGCTACCTCGCGCCGTACAGGGTCAAAGCAGGAAAGAATCACTGCTTCGGGAGTGTCATCAACTACCACGTCTACCCCGGTGGCCTTTTCGATGGCTCGGATGTTGCGCCCACCACGGCCGATGATGCGCCCTTTCATATCATCGCTCGGCAGAGGCACCATAGAGACCGTCGTTTCCGCCACCTGATCGGAGGCGAACCGTTGAATCGCCATAGTGATGATCTCCCGGGCCCGACTCTCAGCTTCCTCTTTGATCTGGGCCTCTACTTCCCTGATCACACGAGCCATATCCTGGCGAGCTTCCTCCTCAATGGTCTGTAACAACAGCTCTTTTGCTTCCTCCCTGGTCAAGTTCGATACCCTCTCCAGCTCCTGGATGCTCTTTTGGCGCAGGCTCTCCAGCTCGTTCCGCAGGCGATCCAGCGTGCTCTGGCGTTTATTGAGCTGGCGCTCTCTTCTATCAATGCTTTCCATCTTGCGGTCGGTAGCCTCTCGCTGCCTTTGCAGCCTTCCCTCCTCCTTCTGGAGGTCGAGGCGCTTTTTCTTGGCCTGTGCCTCGGCTCGGGCGCGGATCTTTAGGGCCTCGTCCTTTGCCGCAAGGACCAATTCCTTAGACTTAGTTTGAGCCTCGGCCAGCAAACGCTTGGCTTCCGCCTCGGCCGATTCCACACGTGACCGGGTCAGATATTGCTTGAGCAGATAGCCCAGGATCAAGCCAACTAGGAGAGCAATCACAAAACCTACAATAGTCAAAGTCAATTCATTCATCTCGCATCCTCACTTTCACCTATATTTTCACCCTCCGCTCTGAGTTCCTGCCAGATGCGTTCCACTACCAGGTTGACCACCTCGTGTGGAAAGCCCCGTCGCAACAGGTACGCACGCAGCTTCTGGCGAAAGGATACCTGGTCCAGGTGGGCCAGCCTGCGGCCTCGTCGAGTGGCGACTCGATAGGCACTTTCTTCCTCATCGAGGTCCGTCAGCGCTTGGGCGATTGTCTCCTCGTCCAGGCCCTTTTGACGAAGTTCATGGCGTAACATGCGCAAACCACGCGGATTGAAGCTCTCCCTGTTCTCTACCCAATAACGGGCGAAGACCAGGTCATCTAACAGTTTGGCTCTCGTTAGGCGCTCGATCACCTCTTCTTCAATGGCAGGGGATACAGCTTTGCCCCGCAGGTAGCGGCGCACCTCAGCTTCGCTACGTGGGCGGTAGGATAGAAAGCGCAAAGCGCGGTCGTGGGCCTTCTCAAAGGAATCTCTCTCCTTTAACCCCTCAATGTCCTCATCGGAGAGGACCTGACCACGCCGCAGCCTGGCCGCCTCGATGGCTGCCAAGCTGAAGGCATAGCGACTGTCTAAGTAGACGTTGACCCGCTTGGGGTTCCTCTTTTGGGCCTTCAGAGCTGTTATCGTCCCCGCCATGGCTGAACATCTTTCAATGAAAATAGCCGTGGCAATCGGTTGCCACAGCTATCGCTGAGCTTGCACGCAGGAGCGCCTACTGCTTCAGCCCGCCCTAAACAACGAGCGAAGAGAACCTCTCCGGTGACAGATATACTTTGTTTAGCAGCATTCGCCGCTGGAATGAACTAACAGGACAAGGAACGCAATGTCTTGATTTTGCGATTGCTGCCTTTTGTCACGCATCCGATTCGGCCTTTCGTGGGATTCGCCTCGACTCGGATGGGGGAGGTCCCCCGGGCGAGCTCAATACCAGATGCCCAATGGCACACTCTTTGAACACACGCGTCCTAATCCTTCCGGGAGATGGGGAAGGTGGATTCAGATCTAGCAGGGATAACCAGGTAAATCTCCATACCCTTGCGCAGGGCAAAATGGCGAAGTTAGGGCTTTGTATGCTGTGCCAATGGGACTCCACTGACATTTAGCGCAATTGGATAGCTGTGGCTCAGGAGCCATTGATAGATAGAGCGAAGGCTCCTCCGCCTTCAAATGATTTGTGCATGAGCAGGGGCCATTGGATTTCCCCGCCGGTCCCCCCAGAATGTTCTCAGCGGCGAGGTCAATCTTTGTTCAACTCCTCAGACGACTCTTTGTCTGCTGAGCTGGGAAGGGCTTCATCAAGGTTTGCGGCCGGGGGCATCTGACTTCTCGGAGGCAGGTCGGCCATCTCGCGAACCTTGTTCTCGATCTCGAGGGTCAGCTCAGGGTTACCTCTCAAGAATTCCTTGGCGTTCTCCCGGCCCTGGCCCAGGCGAGTCTCGCCGTAAGAGTAGTAAGCGCCCCTCTTCTCGACCAGCCCCATCTCGGTAGCCACATCGAGAACATCCCCCACCCGCGAGATACCTTCGTTGTACATGATGTCGAACTCAGTCACCCTGAACGGGGGGGCCACCTTGTTCTTCGTCACCCGAACCTTGGTGCGATTGCCAATGATCTCTCCCGCCTGCTTGATGGACTGCACCCGCCGCATGTCCAGGCGCACCGAGGAATAGAACTTCAGGGCCCTGCCCCCTGAAGTGGTTTCTGGGTTGCCAAAGAGGACCCCGATCCTCATCCTGAGCTGGTTGGTGAAGATCATGGCCGTATTGGACTGCTTTATAGCGCCTGAGAGCTTTCTGAGGGCCTGGCTCATCAAGCGGGCCTGCAGACCAATGTGAGTGTCGCCCATCTCCCCCTCGATCTCAGCCCGGGGTACGAGTGCGGCCACCGAGTCAATAACCACTATGTCCACCGCCCCCGATCTTATCAGAGCCTCAGCAATCTCCAGCGCTTGTTCTCCGGTATCGGGCTGGGAGATGTACAAGTTGTCTACGTCTACTCCACACTTGCGGGCATAGCTCGGATCCAGAGCGTGTTCCATGTCGATGAAAGCGGCCACCCCGTCCATCCTTTGGGCCTCGGCCATGATGTGGTAGGCGAGGGTGGTCTTGCCCGCCATCTCAGGGCCGTAGATCTCGGTGACTCTTCCCCTGGGGATGCCCCCCACCCCCAGGGCGATGTCCAGGGAGATGGACCCGGTCGGTATGGCTTCCACATCGAGGTGAGTGGCCTCACCCAGCCTCATGATGGCCCCATCGCCAAAACGCTTCTTGATGTTGGACAAGGTGGTCTCCAATGCCTTCCCACGTCCCTCGTCTACCATATCTCTATCTCCTGTATCTGACTCGCATTCCGTTGACTTTCATACAGTTTACAACAACTATGGAGAAAAGGCAAATTCTGCTTTTGGCCATCAGATAGCGCAAGTCGGGCCCTCACTGGCCGGATAACAAGAGGGCATCGCGGGTGACCCAGCGATACCCTCCATCCATGCCCTTGGTGCCGAGGTCGAGATACGCTAAGCCTTGCCCTCATTGGGCGAACCGGTCGGCTGCTGAGCTGTTCGGTTAAGCCTCCTCATCAGCCGCGACTTGCAGCGAGCGGCGTTCTTTTTGTGGATGACGCCCTTCTCGGCCGCCTTGTCCAAGGCACTGATAGCGAGCTGGGCCTTTTCCCTGGCCTCCTCGATCTTCCCCTCAGCGATAAGCCTTTTGGTCTTCTTGACAAAGGTCCGAGCTCGGGAACGAAACACCCGGTTGCGCTCGCGCTTCTTAGCCGAGCTCCTGATTCGCTTTATAGCTGATTTAGTGTTAGCCAAAACCTTGCCTCCCTTTCCAGACTTCTATAAGTATACACCATCTTGACGAATCTGTCCAATTCGTTTCCCTCACGCGTGTAGCCCCGAAAAGCTGCTGACAAACCTGTGGAGTCGCAGCGAAGCCGGAGACTTCGCCAGACCTCCCTCACTGGCCCGGCCTCGCCACGAGTATTCGTCCATCAGTCGACCCTCGGCGTCATATAGGTAAACCGTATCGTGGATGTTCCTCCAAATGGCCTTGCCACTACCTCAATAAAGATCAGTAGCTGTACCCATCTCGTTGCCGCTGTGCAATCTGACGCTTGCTCCCGGCTTCAGACCGAATTCGGGCAAGGTGTACCATTTGCTGGGCCTGTGATTTACGCGCCAGCCTGTCATGTCCACGGGGTGATCGCTCCGATTGGTAAAACAGATGTATTCTTCGTCAAGGTTAAGGTGGTCATCTCCAGGCGCATCAAACTGGGAGCAATCTGGGTCAATGATCACCTGACCAGGCGAAGCTGGGGTCAGGACAGGTCCCCATAGCCCCCGTCCAGCTTCCCTGGCCTCTCGCTGCAACTTCAGGAAATGTTCCTGGTATTTGACATCAGGAGGATAGGTTGCTACCTGGGCATAGCCCTGTTGCACTCACTAGGCATTTACGAAAACGTCTCCCCCGTAGACGTAGCGCAAGAGACGTCCGTAGCGATCCGTCTCCGAGCCATCCTTCTCCAGCATGACCGTCTTGCCCTCTACTGGCTCCCTGTTCTTCTCATAGGCTTCTTGAGCATAATACTCAACCGGCTTCGTAGGATGGTGTAGCTCAGGGGTGCCCATGGCTATGTAGCGAACCTTGTAACTCTTCCCTTCAATGTCTACCTCGATAGTATCTCCATCAACAACTTTGGTGACCGAAGCCTCGGTAAGGTCG
>JAUWYT010000221.1 GCA_030615705.1 Chloroflexota bacterium | reverse complement strand
TTTGAGGATAAAGAGTTTGTTAAGGATTTTAAAAATGCTACTGCGGCACTCCGTTATCATCACGCCTTTAAGGGTGGACTGCTTGAGCATACACTGGCAGTAACTGAAATCTGCGACAGGAGTTGATGGCCTCGCCTGAGTTCTTGCGTCCATCGGACAGGATCCTCATCGTGGACGACTTCCTGGCCACTGGCCAGACCATCTCCGCCCTGGTCAGGCTGGTGGAGGAGGCGGGGGCGGAGTTGGTGGGCATCGGAACCCTCATCGAGAAGAGGTTTGAAGGAGGGCGGGCCCTGTTGGAGGGGTTGGGCGTCCCCATCGAATCCCTGGTGGTCATCTCCGACATGTCCGATGGCCGCATCGTATTCGCGGAGTGAATTCTGCTCCGGCGGGATCCCTTCGACGGGACTTCGGCGAGCCCTTCGACCCTTCGGCAGAGCTCAGGGCAGGCTGCGCTCAGGACAGGCTCAGTCGAGCCGCTCAGGACAAGCGCCAGATCCCGCCGCCAAGCCACCGGATCGTTCGACTGAGCTCACGACAAAGTCCGACGATCCGGTGGGAGTAGGGCAGGAAAAGAGGTAAATGCGATGGTTCTGAATGAAAACGAACAACGAGCTCTGAGCGAGTACAAAGATTTCCTCTTACGAAGGTTCTCCCAACAGGTTGAGCGATTAATTCTATTCGGTTCCAAGGCGCGAGGGGACTCTGTCGCCAGTTCGGACACTGATGTCTTGGTCGTCCTCCGGAAAAGAACAAAGCCCACTAAAGAGGGC
Organism: Chloroflexota bacterium; assembly: GCA_030615705.1. Taxonomy (GTDB): domain Bacteria; phylum Chloroflexota; class Anaerolineae; order VGOG01; family VGOG01; genus JAUWYT01. The sequence continues at coordinate 3,347 of JAUWYT010000221.1, read as the reverse complement.
TTCTATCCCTTTGGCTCTGCCGATCCCACTTGGAGGGAAATCGTGGGAACGACCTTTGACCTCCTCATGAAGTACAACGTCAACATCTCGCCAACGGTGATCGGAATAAACGAATATGAAGAACATTCCCCGTTGATGACCCATATCAAGAAAGAAGGTATCGAGCTATGGAGGAGGCTAAGCTAGAGAGCGTAAGACTTCGGATGGCGCTCGCTGAGGAGAAATTGGTCGTGGCACGACACCTCCTGGCGGCTGGACACTACAACGACGTGATCGCAAAGGGCTTATTATGCCATGTTCTATGCCAGCAAGGCGCTCCTCCTGGCTGTAGGAGAAGACCCTGTCAAGCACACCGGCGTCATAACCCTCTTCGGCAAACGTTTCGTTAAGGTCGGCCTGACCGATCCAAAGTATGGACGTCCCCTCGCCATCGCCAAGCGATTGCGAGGGGAGTGCGATTACAATGAGCGGAAGAGGGCAACTGAGGAAGAAGCAAAACTGGCCATTGCCGACGCCGAGGATTTCGTGCGCGAGGCGCGGAGGATCTTGGAGAAGCTTCCGGTAGGAAACCTTAATGACCATTGAAGCGGTGGCTGTTTTGGATTTTGGCTCCCAATACGCGCAGCTCATCGTCCGAAGCGTGCGGGAGGCCCGCGTCTACTGCGAGCTCGTCCCCTGGGATGCGCCCCACGGGCGAGTCGGGGGCCTCAACCCCCGCGCTTTCATCCTCTCCGGCGGGTCAGCCAGCGTCTACGACGAGGGAGCGCCCACCCTCCCACATTACGTGCTCGTCAGCGGCCTGCCCGTGCTGGGCATCTGCTACGGGATGCAGCTTCTGGCCCACGCGCTGGGGGGCAGGGTCGCCCCGGCGGGGGAGCGGGAGTACGGCCCCGCCGAGCTCTCCGTCCTGGCCATTTCCTCCCCGCTCTTCGCCAATCTCCCCTTCTCCACGAAGGTCTGGATGAGCCACGGCGACCGCGTGGAGGAGCTTCCCCCAGGATTCGTCGCCCTGGCCTCCACCGCTAACTCGCCAATCGCCGCCATGGGCGACGAGGCGCGCAAGCTCTATGGCCTCCAATTCCATCCAGAGGTCGTTCACACCCCCCGCGGCGGGGAGATCATCCGCAACTTCCTCTACAATGTCTGCGGGCTGAAGGGGACGTGGACACCGCGCTCCTTTGTCGAAGAAGCTGTGGCCAGGATCAGGGAGCAGGTGGGCGAGGGTCGCGTCATCTGCGCTCTCTCGGGCGGCGTGGATTCCACGGTGACGGCCACCCTGGTGAGGCGGGCGGTGGGCGATAGGCTGACCTGCATCTTCGTTGACCATGGGCTCCTGCGCCACGGCGAGGCGGAGCGCAACCTGGAGCGCTTCCACCGCCTGGGACTCAACGTGGTCTTCGTTGACGCCAGAAAGCGCTTCCTGGAGAGGCTGCGGGGCGTGATTGACCCCGAGGAGAAGCGGTGCATCATCGGGGAGGAGTTCGTGCGGGTGTTCGAGGAGGAAGCAGCCAAACCATGGCATGGCATGCTGGGCCATTTCGATTTCCTGGCCCAGGGCACCCTCTACCCCGACGTCATCGAGAGCGCGGCCACGGCCAGCGGGGCGGCGCGCATCAAGACCCACCACAACGTGGCCGGCCTCCCGGCGGAAATGCGCTTCGAGCTCATCGAGCCGCTGCGCTATCTTTTCAAGGACGAGGTGCGCCAGGTGGGGCTGGAGCTCGGGCTGCCGGAAGAGGTGGTCTGCCGCCAGCCTTTCCCCGGGCCGGGGCTGGCTATCCGCATCGTCGGCGAGGTGACGGAGGAGAAACTGGAGATGCTGAGAGCTGCCGACGCCATCGTGACCGAGGAGATCGAGGCAGCGGGGCTGGCACGGAGGGTCTGGCAGTACTTCGCCGTGCTCACACCCGCCAGGAGCGTGGGGGTGATGGGCGACGGGCGCACCTACGAGACAACGATCGCCATACGGGCGGTGACCAGCCGGGACGGCATGACGGCCGACTGGGCGCGGCTTCCCCACGACCTGCTGGCCCGCATCTCCAACCGGATCGTCAACGAGGTGCCGGGCGTCAACCGCGTGGTCTACGACATCACCTCCAAGCCGCCAGCGACGATAGAGTGGGAGTGACAAATGGTTAAGCTGCTCCACTTCGCAGACCTCCACCTGGAGGTGGAAAACTATGGGCGGATTGACCCTGCGACGGGTCTCAGCACCCGCCTGATGGACTTCCTGCGCGCCTACGATCAGGTGGTGGATTATGCTCTGGAAAACGACACAAGCCTGGTAGTCTTCGCTGGCGATGCCTACAGGACCCGCGATCCTAACCCCACTTACCAACGGGAATTCGCGAAGCGTATCCACCGCCTCTCAACAGCCCCAACGGGATCCCCCCCGAAGGGATCCCCTCTGGGGGCTTCGGGGGCTAGAGGAAGGGAGATAATGGAGGCCCAACCATGAGTCCAGAACTAGAAACCATCGTGGGCCAGCTTAGCCTCGCCGCTGGCGTCAGACAGGAACAGGCCCCGAACATGGCCGCGATTGAGCCGGCTCGTGCTATCCCCCGGAAACGCATACTTCGGCTGAGCTCAGTACAGGAGAAGGAGAGCCTGTACATCGTACTTGAGGTTACAGGCGATCCCTTGGGTCGGGATGAGATTTATGGCGAGCTGGTCAGGATCATCAGCGAAGAGTACTTTCGAGCCCGGGGCAGCATCACTGCGAAGCTGCGCCAAGCCATAAGAGCTGCCGACTCCTTTCTATTGCAGAAGAATCTCAGCTCGCTTCCCCACGAACAACGCACTGGGGGCGTCACCTGCGCCGTGCTCAGGGAGGAAGACATCTACATCGCCCAAGCAGGGCCAACTACAGCGTACGTGTCCTGTCAAGGAGAGTTTACGTGCTTCCCGGAAAGCCCCCTAGCCGAGTTAACCCCTGAGCAGGCAGTGCCCCTGGGCTTTAAGAGAGGAGTGCCAGTCCGCTTTTACCATCGTAGAGTGGGGGCTGGAGACGTCATCCTCCTGGCAAATAGCTCCCTAGCTCAACAAGCCAGTCCAGAACAGATCGGCCAGGCCGTCGTTGAGCAAGACTTAGAGCTGGCCTTGGCTAATCTGGAAAAGCTAGCTGGCGGGGGAGACACCTCTGCCATGGTCATCCGAGTTGTCCCAGCGGGGGAAGAGACCAGGATTAAAAGCGAAGTTGCGAGGCAGCCAGCTCTGGCTGGGGTCGGAGCGGCAGCGAAGGAACTCCTACCCCACCCCGACTGGGGTAGCCTGGGGCGCAGGATGGCGTCACTGCTGGCGAGCACCTTGAGAGGAACCGGTAATTTCCTGAGAAGGCTCCTGCCCGA
>JAUWYT010000202.1 GCA_030615705.1 Chloroflexota bacterium | reverse complement strand
CGCAGACTACGCTGGCCACCACCAGGTTGGCCACCACCATCACTGCCAGGGCAACAAATACTGCTTTCCTAACCATGTTTCTCCTCCAAGAGTTTTATTGGTGCTAACTGATGTTAGCCTAGCGGAAACCAACCGTTGCAGATTCGATACGCATCACCTCCTTGTTCCGATCAGGGGTCTGAAATAGAAGAGCGCTGGCTATCGGCCCTCACTCCTGCCAATGAGCGGTCAGACACGGTGGGAACCTGCCGTTCGGCTGAGCCCTTCGGCAGGCTCAGGACAAGCTCACGCCGAAGCCCCACAAAGCCGCTTCACCAGAATCCGTAACCGACCGAGTCTAGCGGATGGCCTTCTCCGTCTGGGGGTCGAAGGCGTGCACGTTGTCCATGTTCAGCACAGCCTCTATCGTATCCCCCACCCTGACACCGGTCCGAGGGTCAAAACGACCCGTGAAGCTCTTCTCCCCCGTCAAAAGATGAACAAAAACCTCATTCCCCATCATCTCCGTCACATCCACCTGGGCCTTGATCTTACCCGCCGTGATGTTGGGAGGCGTAAACTGGGGGTCATGGACGTCATCAGGCCTTATGCCGAAGATCACCTTCCTGCCTTTGTAAGGAAGAAGCGCCTGCGATCTCCCCTCGGGAACTTTCAGGCGGAAAGTACCACCGTCCACGTAAAGGTCTCCATCTTCGCTCACCAGGGTGACATCGAAAAAGTTCATGGCTGGGCTGCCGATGAAGCCGCCCACGAAGAGGTTGGCGGGGTAGTTGTAAAGTTCCTGAGGCGTACCCAACTGATGGAGGACGCCGTCTTTCTGCACGGCGATCCTGGTGCCCATGGTCATAGCCTCCACCTGGTCGTGGGTCACGTAGATGAAGGTCGTCTCAAGCCGCTGGTGAAGCTTGGAGATCTCGGCCCTGGCCGCCACCCTCAGCTTGGCGTCCAGGTTCGATAACGGCTCGTCCATGAGGAAGACCTTGGGCTCCCTGACGATGGCCCTCCCCACAGCCACCCTCTGTCTCTGGCCTCCCGAGAGCTGCTTGGGCTTGCGACCCAGAAGCTCCTCGATCCTAAGCATGCGGGCTGCCTCCTTCACCCTTCTATCAATCTCACTCTTTGGGGTCTTCCTCAGCTTCAGCCCGAAGGCCATGTTGTCGTAGACGCTCATGTGGGGGTAGAGGGCGTAGGACTGGAAGACCATAGCGATGTCACGGTCCTTTGGGGAAATGTCATTGACCAGGCGGCCCGCAATGTAGACGTTGCCCTGGGTGACCTCCTCCAGGCCGGCCAGGAGGCGAAGGGTAGTGGTTTTGCCGCATCCCGAGGGGCCCAAAAGGACCAGGAACTCCTTGTCGGCGATCTCGAGGTCCAGGTCGTTGACGGCCACCACATCGCCAAAGTGCTTGGTCACATGCTCATAGATTACACCTGCCATTGGATTTACTCCTTTCCTTTCTATGTTAGGTGCGGCCTCAGCGACCGCCTTGAACCCTTAAATGCAATCCTCAAACCAATCAGATTCGATTCATTCAATTAGACGAAACTCTTTGTAATTATAACACATTACTAAGAAGGGGGCAAATCAAACCCATAAAATCACCTCCCGCCTAAGTCACAGAGTGAATCTATAAGCGAGGCGGGGGCCTGACACCGATACGGTAATACAACTCCTCGCGGGAGATGGAGCGGGGGAAGGGCCTCACCACTCTCAGAGCGCTCCTACGAACTCCCGCCCAGCTTGGTCAAGTAAGACGGAGATGTGGGGCTGGTGCGCCCCCTAGAACCCTGCGGAAGGTGTAGGCGTCACGCAGCCGGTCGGTCTCCTCCAGTGAGATGAAGTCAACGAGGGCCTCGCTGATGGCCAGGACATTGATGTGACTGGGCGGAATCTGCAATGGCATCTAGAGCTATGCCCCTCCTTTAATTCCACTGGTGGCCACGCTTTGCACGAACCCCTTCTGGAATAGCACGAAGACGATGAGGGCCGGGACGGTTATCATCGCCTCGAAGGCCAAGATGCCCCCCATACCTTCGGATCTCGGCCAAAGAACTGCTGCATAGCGATGGGCAGCGGCCGAACCTCGGGACCGGGGGTGACTATCAGCGGCCACAGGAAATCGCCCCACTGGGTCAGGAACTGCAAGATGGCCACGTTGGCCGGCTGCCATCGCTTCAAGCGGTGCCAGGCCAAAAGGCTCGTAGAGCGCCGTCAGGACGAAGACCGAGTACAGCTTGGCGAAGAACCGGTAGCCCGCCACAAGTTCGCCCTGGCCACGCAGCGCGAACATGGGGACCTGGCCGCGAAGCTGTTTCCAGTCGGTGACTTCAATTGGACCGCCCAACACAGCTACCCGAAAGCCGGTCTTGCCGTCAATCACTTGTAACGGAACATCACCGACGCTGCCGCCGACGACAGGCTTCCCTTTCCATAGGGCTTCGGTCACGACAAGGCCAAACCCCTCGGGGGGGCACCTCTGGACGGCGACGTCGCTGGTGGTCTAGAAAGCCCCTATCTCCAGAAGCCAGGCCGTGGAAGTCGTGCAGGACGTGGACGTCGAAGTCGTCTCCGGAGTGGCGGATGCCCTTGTCCAGGTAATGCCAGCCCTCGGGGTCGTCCGAGGCCATCGAGCCCACCGGCGGTAGCTGTACCTGGGGCACCTGCGCCTTGACGATGCGGCAGGCATCAATCACCGCCAACGGGTCCTTCCAGGGGTCGAACCGGCTGACCTGGGTGATGAGCGGACGGCTCGCTTCCATGCCGAAGCGGGCCACGATCTCCCGCGCCTGCTCCGGCGCCATCGACGCCTTCTCAGGCGAGAGGGGGCCAGTCGTTAGGGTAATGACCGCCAGGTGCTCAAGTGATTGGCAAGCCGGTCGCACGATTGGTCGCCGGACGAGGGATGACAAAGTCCCCCGGTGTGCTCGAGAGACCGGGAGCCGGTCGTTGCCCAGAGGCGACCGAATCCGTGACCTGGGAAGGTCAGGTCGAGAACAGCCTCAGCAGGTCACGCGGAACAGTCCGATGACCTTGCCCTTGGCCTTGTTCCATAAGCGGATGGCATCGGGCGTGGCTGCCAGTTTCGTCCGGCAGTTGTGCTTCTCCAAGTATGCCTGCGCCTCCTCCGAAAGGCGCACCGAGTCGTACTGTCCTGTCCCAATGATGAGCCGCTCCGCCCCCTCTTGGTACACGTATTTGGCCTCGTCCAATGAAATGGTGTGAGAGGTGCCGTAGAGTCTCTTGGACAGCTTCTTCTTGCGCTTCTTGACTGAGCCGTCCAGTCTCAGGATGACGTCGTTTCTGATCTTTCGACCGTCAATAGTGATCGAGCCAAAGGTCGCGGCCTCGATTTTTGGTTTCATAAAGGTTCCTCCGCTGTCCAGTAGAATAGGGCTGAGACCACCGATGACGATCTTGCTGGGGGGCGAAGATGGCTAAGACTCAAAGTTCAGCCCACGCTGTGTACAGAATCAGCTATCACTTCGTGTGGGCGCCCAAGGACCGGAAGAAGGCACTCAAGGGAGAGATAGCCGAACGGATAGCGGAACTCCTAGAATGGACAGGGAGGAAGTACGAATTTGAGATAGAGACAGTGAGCGTACAGATTGATCACCTGCATGTACTTGTGTCGGCACCACCTTGTTACTCTCCGGCGGATCTGGCCCGGATGATGAAGAGCATCACAGCGAAAAAGATCTTCGAGGAGTGCCCTGGACGGAAACGGAAAGAGTTCTGGGGTGGGAGGCTGTGGGAAAGAGGGTACTATGTTGGGACCAGTGGTGAAGCAGTGAGTTCGGACTTGATCAAGCGATACATCGAGTACCGTCAGAACCAACAACAACTGAGGCTGCTCGACTGAGAAATCAAGACGCGGCAGTGGGAAGCCGCCAGGCTCTGCCCTGGCGGAGGTTTCACTGACGTGGAGGGCTATAAACGCTACCGTCAACAACAGCAGAGCAAAGCTGCCGCCTGCCCCGGCGCTTACAGCTCGCTTTCCATAGCCCTCATTTTCCTAGCAACAGGTTCGAGAGTCCAGTTGCTAATGTGCCGAAACTTACTCGCCCAATTGTCTAGAGCTTTCCGACAAGCTCCTCTGGGTCTCGTGTTCCCTGGCTTCAGTTTTCAGGCTATTTCTCCGCTTGACAAAACATAGGGCGTCTTGTGGGGTTTCTAATTGGAGACGGATTTACTATCCGTTCCCTAGGCCGCTGGTCCAGTGTCCAGCAGGAGCAGGTGAATAGTTACCTTTAGCAGTTTGACAACTTCAGTAGATCACAATGAACCGTAGCAGCGGCCCGCTGTGGCCGCTTTTGTGGGCGGACAGAGCCGCCCGCCGCTACGAGTGAGTTGTAATGCGCTGAACTTCACTGTGCCTT
>JAUWYT010000068.1 GCA_030615705.1 Chloroflexota bacterium | reverse complement strand
CATACGTGAGGATGTTGAGCAGGTCGTACTCGTTCTGGGGGGGGTGCGCAAGGGCATAGGCCCGGACGGCCTCCGCCATGGCCCCACGGATGCCCGCTTGGTGCAGGAGACCCTCAAGGGACATGGCCCTGTCGCGTGGGGGGATGCGGCTGCGGGACAGCGCCTGGTATCTGTCCACCACCTGGCCCAGAGAGTCATAGGCCTGCCTGATACTCTCCCTGAACCACTGCCACATCTCATCCCCTTCCCCACCACCACCGCCACGGCCGCGCCGGTAGCTTTGGATGATCTCCTCTGCGACCTGGCCGTTTGTGCAGACCAGCCGGAGCCCGTAGGACTGAACCACGGGCTCGATTGTCCCCAGTGGGGAGAAGTGGAGGAGAGCGCCCGCACGGATCAGGTCACCTCTATGGACGGGGCGCTCCTGAGTACCTACGCACTCGATCCGCACCTGGTGCTGCTCCAGGACGTGTACCCGGTGGAAGTCCATTCCCCGGACAGCCTTCTCGGTCTCCCTTACTACCCGCTCGACGGGCAGGGCGGGATTATCCGCCTTGACCAGATCGGTGACCTGACCATCCAGACTGGCGATACTGAAGGATGGCATGCTCGTGAGGAGATCCGTAGCCGCTCTCTCCAGGGTGCGGGTCTGGAGCCTCTCTGCCACCCTCTTGGGGAGGCCTATGAAGTTGTACAACCTGGGTATCGCATCGGCCACCAGCGGCTGGGCCCGACCCGCCCCCTGCCGGATGGCGATGCCATCCTCGGCCACCAAGACACGTGCGCGGGAGGGATCCCCCACCCGCTGGAGCCGCACCGGTGGCATCTGCTGCTCCACGATCTCGACTACCTGATTCTTGTCCATTCGCTCCTCCTTGTGTTGGTTTCCTTAGCGACGGGTAAAAACACCATCCACCTAGATTTACGACTCAGCCGCCCAGAGTGTGACATCCTATTTGGAGGGCGTGTGCCGGCTGCCGCTGCCAACTTCTGGCCTGTTCAGGCCGAGTGGAGCGTCGACGGAATTTTCGTGTGAAAGCGAAGGGCCGGGGGATCCCCGGCCCTTGGGCGCTTCTTAGGAAGCGGGCCTACCCGCAGAATCAAGGCAAAGTAGTCACCTTCTATTCTCGCACTCAGCGCGGGGCGAAAGGTCCTTCTGTACGACGACGGCCTCTTTCCCTTCCCACGGCATACAGAAGTCCGAAACGACCTTGAAGCCGAGTTGCTGCTCGAAAATGTGGCGTGACGGGACGTTATCCTTGGTGATGTCCGCTTGGCAGACGAGACACGAGTCCTTCTTGATCGCATCCTCCAACAAACCCATGGCTATCTCGGTCGCCATGTTGCGGCTTCGGTACTCAGGGGCAGTTACAAGGTTCTTGACAGTACAGGAGAACCAGTCCGTCTTTGAGATCTCCATCTTGCCTGCTGACACGACGCGCTCGGGCTCCTCGTCTGGGCAGCAAAACCGCCACTCCTTGAGGTCTATGTCCTCCGGCTTGATAGCGCCGGGCAGCACATCTCCATAGGTCTCGACCAGCAGGGCGATTCCCTCCCTCAGCTCGTCGTCCGTCAGGGAGCAGTCGCACTTCACCGCAGGGACTCCAGGGTGTGCCGCTCGTCGCGGATAAACTTCCGGACCTGTTCCTCCGGCCAGTGCCACACCTCACGGAGAGGGTAGTTGGCGGCTATGAAGCGCCGGGCCATCCGGTGGTCAGCTACTTCCAGGCGCTTCAACTCGAATATCCGCTCATGAAGTTTCTCGGCATTATTCATCATGCCTGCGGATCTCCTCCCTGCCATCGGCCTCTGGCATTCGGTTTCCTCCAGTATATCATTTCGGGGCCTCGGCCACTCCCGCCGGAGCGTTTCCTGGGAAACGGATCGGCGGCAGGGCTGGATGGCCCTACTTGCGTTGCCTGTCTATGACGACTTGGATGGCGTGTGGCGGGACTCGATTCGGTCACCCTCTTTGCCCAGGTACGAGGCCTGGTAGATGTAGGCCTCCTGGTAGCTCTGGCAAAGCCCCGCATCCCCGCAGTCGCAGGGAGCGGGGACCACCTTGGCGATACCTTCCTGGGCCTCCGGCAGACACGCATAGGGCGTCACGCTCTCCAAGAGCCCGCCGTAAACGTGAACCACTATGTACACCTTGCACCTCCTATTAGAAATCGCTTGGGAAGCCGATTGTCACTCCGCCGCCGTCAATGACGACGCGCAGGGTCTCGTTGCGTCGACCGAGGCGGACCACAAAGACACCTGTTTCCTTCTGCTCCCGGCAAAGCCGACGGACGGTCAGGCTGGCCAGCCAGAGCACGTCATGGGCGCGGCCCCGAGTGTCCTGGATAGAACCCCTGGGGGCCTCTACCCTGCCCCAGAGTGCCCTGGTCATCACCACGGGGCACTTGAACCCGCCGATGAATCCCTTATCGGCACTGGCCCACTCCGTCACGTCCACCAGGACACCATCCTCCAGGGCCTGGGCCCGGGTGTAGACGAATATAGGATCACCGAAGACCTCTGCCATGCTAGCCATGATGTTGTTCTCCCTCTCCCTCTGTGCGGAGCGTCTCCCATTCGTGGTCGTTCTCGCAGCGGAGGGTCTCAAGACCCTGGTGATCTGGGTCTTCGTGGGGGGACTGGGTGTCCCATAGCATCTTGCTTTCACCGGCGTACTCAAATCCGCCTTTGCCGTTTGGCTGGAGGAGGGCCTGGGCCTCCACGACCTCCAGCAGCTTGACGGGCGGCTCCCCGCACTCTGGGCAGGTGTTCTGTTCCCACTTCAAGTTTCAACTCCTTTTCTACCAGCCATCAACGCCAGTTTAGCTCGCAGTGTTCAGGCTCCAGTTCTCTCACGTTATCTCTCAAGTACGCAACATCCTTGTTGCAGCCTGCACAGCGGAGCCAGATGTAGGGACTCTCTCCCCTTTTCTGAAGCTCGAAGGTTTCGTTGCTACAGGAGTTGCAAGCGGCTGTTGCTTTGATTGCCATCCCTCACCTCCTATTCGGTTTTCTGGAGCGTCCGGCGCTCCCCCAGGCGGTTGTCAGACGACAACCACCCGGGCCAGGGCCGGACGGCCCTAGCGGGTAGCCCCATTGCGGCGCTTCACTATCTTGGGGCGCAGCACCGCATGTCTGGTGAAGGTGTCCTTCACCCATGCCCCGTCAAAGAGGCGAAACGAGTTCTTGTATTTCCTGCCGCCTGCCGAGACCTCTAGTTTGCCGTTGGCCGTGAGAAGCACAAACCCGTCGGTCATTGCCACCAGGAGCTGACGCAAGGGCTTGGTCCCCACTGTGATGCCGGCATACTGGACATCATCGTAGGGCCTTAGCGAGTCGGCCAGGCTCTTGGCAAGAAGCCGAAGGCCACCGTTGCGCCTAGAGGCCAGGGGGCGCAGTACCACTGGCTTTACCATGTGAACCCCCTTCTGGAGCGTCCGGCGCTCCCCGATAGCCTGGGATCCCCCCAGGCCATCGGCCAGGGCCGGACGGCCCTAGCGGCGGGATGCTAGGAGCCGCATCATCGGGCTGCCAGGGGTAATCTTCACCCTCTTGTGGGCAGGGATTTTGACATTCCCCCAACTCATGTTATTCGGGTCGTACTCCAGATCCATCATGCGGGCTTCCTCAACAACAGACCCGGCACGAACCAAAGCGTTCACCAATGACTCGACACCTGAGTACCAGATAGCCTCTTCACCAGAGACCTCGAACTGGTAGTAGGTCGTAACTCCGCCGTTCCGACTGCGCGGGCCACCACCCTGCTGCCCGTAGGTGATCCGGAGGCCATAGCTCGGCCCGTTCAGGATGCCGAGCCAGTCCCGCGCATCTTCATGGCTTGGCACGTCGAAGGGAACCCATCCCTTCACGTATACCCTGGCTACGTTAGCCATAGGACACACCCCCTATTCGGTTTCTGGAGCGTCCGGCGCTCCCCCTGGGTGGCGTCCCGAGACACCCCCAGGGCCAGGGCCGGACACTAGGCAGGCTGGGGAATGAGGATTTCTTCCACCTCAGTGTCATCAAGCTCAAGGTTTCCCCAAAGCTCTTGGTCGGGGTCTGCCTTGGCAAAGGCTATTTCCCCGGCTTCCCGTTCATTCTCAGCCTCTACCTCATAATCCAGGGAACCCCTGTATCTCAGTGTGACCTGGTATTTTGGCACAGTTCACCTCCCCTATTCAGTTGTCTGGAGCGTCCGGCGCTCCCCGATAACCTGGAGATCCCCCAGGCCATCGGCCAGGGCCGGACGGCCCTAGCTCTTCCCTTGGGTGAATTGGGCCATATCCACGATGGCGTTGCCCAAGGCCAGCGCATCCGGTGGCGTGAGACTGACCGTGATAGGGAACCCCCCACGGGTGCTATCAATCTCAATCGTCACATAAGGGCGCTCATCTCGCCTGTGACCACCGACGTGGGCGGCCCAAGGGCGAAACCAACCGTTGCGGCCCCGTGCGCCACGACCATCCAGATGATTTGGCGATGGTGCTAGAGGAAACCTCCGGTAGTCGGCTACTTTGTCCAAGGTTCACCCCCTATTCGGTTTTTGGAGCGTCCGGCGCTCCCCGATAGCCTGGGGATCCCCCAGGCCATCGGCCAGGGCCGGACGGCCCTGGCTACTCTTCTACCGGTCGGTAGCCCCCTGAGTTGGAGTCGTATTCCCATTCGTCCCCATCAGGGCATTTGTACGCCACCCAACCCTTGTTGTCGGCATCTACGCACAACATTTCCTGACCGTGCTCTGGACAGTAGGCCACGGTTCACCCCCTATTCAGTTGTCTGGAGTGGTCAGCACTCCCACCAGGCCGTTTCCTAAGAGGCGACCTGGTGGCAGGGCTGCCCAGTCCCCGCCTATTCTCTTGTCGCCCAGCCCGCATCGTCTGTGGCGGGTGAGCAATTGAATCATCGCATTGCACCCCCTCTGTTCGGGATCGGTGAAAACAGCCCCGCCACGTGAAGGCTCCCGAATTGGGGCCAGCGGGGGCGGTTGCCCGCCCCCAGAGAGAGTCGACAGCCCCGTCTACCCCTTCTTCGGGATGACGGTCACGTTGATCCGGTGGCCGTTGACCTCTTGGAACCCGCCGGAGCTGAACAGTACCTTGTTCTTGCCAGAGGCAGACAACGGTGCCTTGTTCGCCGGCGTCAGAGGGACGGTGATGACCAGATTGGCTCCCTTGACCTCGGTCTTCATGGGTACACCCCCTATAAGATTTTGGAGCTGCGGCGCTCCCCGATAGGCTGGCTCTGACCCAGCCCATCGGCCAGGGCCGCAGCCCTATGCGGCGGTTGGCACGTACTCACAGGCCAGGCATGTATCCCCTGGCATCGTTGGGATGTATCCCCCTTGCCCGTAACCGTCATGCGTCCAATGCGTCCGGCAGTCAGGGCAGTCGTAGCAGTTGCCACTGATGCTACCCTGGCTAGGCAGACACTTGACGCCACACTCTGGACAGAACATGGTCGCCCCCTATTCAATTTTCGGAGCTGCGGCGCTCCCCGATAGGCTGGCTCTGGCCCAGCCCATCGGCCAGGGCCGCAGCTATAGCCCCGACTGCCAGGGTGTAGGTGGTTCTGGCTAGAGACCGTATACCTGGGCGATGGCCTTTTTCATCCGCTTGACCTGCTGGCGGTCGTAGCCTGGGCAATACTTGTCCAGGTCTACCAACAGCGACTTGGGCACCCGCTCAACCGACACATCCAACGGCTTGACCTGGAGCTTTTCCGGCTCCCCAGGCTTCGGGTAGAACCCCACAAGGTGGCCCTTGTGGTGGACAACCTTGTAGAGCCGGAACCGCCAGCTCTGCCGTGCCTTGCGGCGTTTCGAACGGTTCTGTTCCCGCTCTACCTGCCGTTTGCACTGCTGGCAATAGCCATTGCTACCGTTGGAGCGTAGTCGGTAGGGGCGCTCGCAGATTGCACACCTACTCACAACTCACCCCCATACGAGTTTTGGACGTTTCAACGCCCGTTGCACCACGCTAGCGGTAAAGCTATCGTGGTGGCACCGACGTTGACACGTTGGCACAATCCCCCCTACCGTCAGAGGGGGATTGTCCCACGGCGTCACCTCGCCTAATCCGACAGCACGTGCAGGCGCTGCACGGGACTCCGCAGACCGGTGGTGGCCAATGGGGTTTGCTACTACCCCGGCACAACCCCGTACCACCACAGCCGAACTAGGCCCCCAGAGCCGCTACTGCGGGTGAGGGTAGCCAATGGTGGTCGTGGGAAGGCTGCGCCACGTCCTCATGGTGGTGGGGAAACCCACCACAGCCGTATCTGCGGCTAGTCGCCGCCGGAGCCAGTTTGACCACTAGGTAGGTCTCATGGCGTCTCCACCCCGCTTTACGCAGTCGGCTACGGCCTTGATTTCGGGAAGGCACCCTATCCGAGTTCTCCGGCACTCGGCCAGCACGCCCCGTTGACCATCAGGGGCTAGGGCCACGACTGGAGCCTACCCGCCACTATCGGGGGGACGCCCGATGCCCTAGCGTAGCCTGGGCACTCGTGGCGGATCCCAGCCCAGCCCGTCTGGTTTGAGTGCGGGTCCGGGGCAAGCCTCCGGTACGCCGTGATCCCCCGCGGTCTGACACCGCCAGCCCAGCGGGCCACAGCACCCGCACCCGTCGAAATTGGGACGGGTGGGAAACTCCAAGGTACGAAAAACGCCCTTCCCGTTTTGGGGAAGGGCGTTTCCTGTACCCTTCAGCTAGGATTACGAATCAGCCTGTTCTAGTGTGACATCTAGACGGCGGGTTCCAGAACCCCCGTCATGCTATCCCGATACCTCTGTAGGGCTTTGCGCTCGGCTGCGTCGAGCCTGGCCCCCCTGAGCCGTTTTACCACTATCTGGCGGAGTCGTGGTGCCAAGGATTGCCAGAGTTTCCGTGCATTCTTGGCACCGTCCATTTTTTCCACCAGCCTAGCCTCAAACTCCACCTTGCCACCGACTATCTGTAGATACTCCCGACTGTGGCGGATTCCAGCATCCTCGTCTGCGTCCGGTTCATTCAGGAATTCGTCAAGGCTGAGGTGTTGGCGATACATAAAGGCCTTGTTCCAATCTCGGACGTAGTTTCGACATACGACTGTAGCGAATCCGCCGCTAGGCGGTCGTGTATCGAGGAGCTTGATTGATAGGGCTTGTACCACATCGTAGCGGTCGTCGAGATTGGCCTGGCTGCTGATGTGCCGTAGTGCCACCTTGAGCGCTATCCCGATGTGGTTCTTGGGAATGCCCAGGACTGGTGAAAGGCATTGCGACGTTTCGTCAAGCTGGGCGCTCAGGCCTTTGGTGCCGACCGGAGATGATACGGGCTTGCTCTTGGGGAAGCCCCTTTGACTCCGGTTGTAGGCGTCTATCCGCTGGCTCTCCTGTTCCG
>JAUWYT010000157.1 GCA_030615705.1 Chloroflexota bacterium | reverse complement strand
GTCATCCCTTCGACAGGGCTCAGGACAGGTTTGTTGATTGTCATTTTGCCTCTCTCTTTCCAGAGTTATAACACTAGCTCCAACACAAACAAAGTCGCCATCCCACTGATGACCAAGGGGACATTGTAGGGGCTGGACTGGCGACGCGTTTCTGGGATGAGGTCCGAAGCCGCAATATACAAGAAAGAGCCTGCCGCTATGCCCAATAACCCCCCCAGCATGTCCGCCCTGATCCCCTGCAGGGCCACATAGGAAGCAATAGCCCCCACCGGTGTGGCCAAGGCCACAATGACGGAATAAGCCAGAGCCTTCGCCCTGGTCAGGCCGGCATGAAGGAGGATTGCCATCATAGAGAGGCCCTCCGGAAACTCATGCATGATCACGCCGACGGTGGCGATGATACCAGTGACAGCACTATCCGCGAAACCGGCGCCGATGATCACCCCATCGAGAAGGGAGTGAAAGCCAATGCCCAAGAAGGAAATCACCCCCAACGTGTGCCGCCGGTGCATCTCGCTCTCTTCGGAGCACTCCGGGTCCTCATGGCCGGCGTGTACCACAACGTTCTGTTCCAGGATGTAGAAGGCGAGGAAGCTCAGCAAAGCGTAGAAAACGGCATTCTCATTCAGCTCCAGGGACTTGGGGAGGATGTCCAGCAGACAAGCTGAAAGCAGTGCGCCAGAGGCAAAGCTGATGAGATAGATGGAGCCTCGGCGAGCCCATGCCTCTCTCGTCAACACTATGTAGATCCCGGCCAAGGTAGCTAATCCCGCAAGACTACCGTAGAGGGTCACATTCCAAAATTGGCCTTCCATACTCAGCACCTTCTCTTCACAAAGGGAGAAGCGTTCCGGATCCCCCCGTATGACACGATGACAGCTTCCACGCCCGTCTCGGCTTCGATTTCGGCGGCGAACGCCTCCAGGTCAGCCGGCAGAAAGGCGCTTCCCGTGCCGGCCAGCTTGCCCAGCACCGCCAGGCCGCCAGGAGGATCGCCAGTGAGGCCAGCAGGCCGACTGCGGCCACTACCTTGCCCGGGAGGCCGAAGATAGCTACGACCGCCACCACTCCCAGGCCACGGGCCATCACCTGCCACAGCCTGAGGCCCCGGCTAAAGCGGATTTGGTCGAGGAAACTGCGTTCATTCCGTATCGTACTCAACAGTCGCCACCCGCATTCAACGCCCGGCGTTCTCGCCAGCGGACCATCAGCACTGGCCGGTTGGCCGCCAACAGGATGTCCGCGCTCAGGTTGTCCACCAGACGCGCGTTCAGGCCAGGTGTGACGTGAGCCCCAGTCACCACCAGGTCGTACCGGCCCTCCTGGGCCTCGGCGATGATCTCGTCCCGCACCAGGCCGTGACGGGCCACCGCGCGGGTTGCCACTCCCTCCATTGCCAGCAGATCCAGCATCTGGCTGAGGTGTACCCCCTCTCGCGAGCCGCGCTGGATCAGTTCCTCCGCCGATGCCTCCAGATCGTCTGGGACCGCGTCTTTGGCCAGCGGCAGTTGGGACATCACGTGGAGCAGGGTCACCGAGGCCCCCAGAGCCCGGGCCAGGCGGCCGGCGAACCGGACGGTGTGCTCGCTCACGGGACCGGCGGAGGAACAGACCACGAACTGCCTGAGGTCGCGGGCGTGTCCCTTGACTACCAGGACGGAGGCTGGCGCGTGCTTGGTGACGTGGAGGGCCACCGAGCCCAGCAGCAGCCGCACCACTCCCCGTCGCCCCCGGCTGCCGATGATCACCAGGTCGTACGGGGCGGCTTGGGCCTGGCGAACCACCTCCTCGGCCATCCGGCCGGTCCGCCGGAGGATGGTAACCGGAATCCCTGCTGCTTTCAGGTCGCCAGCGGCCGCCTCGGCGAGCCGGTGCACCTCTTCCTCCCGGTCGCGTTCGACCATGGCCAGGATGTCCACGGAACTCGCCGCCGCCCGCGCTACGCGCGTGCCCAGGTCTAGCGCTTGGACCGTGTGTGAGGAGCCGTTGGTGCAGAGCAGGATCTTCATTGTTTCCCACCACCCACGTTACAGCAAGATAAGCACTACAGGGATGACAAAGATGACGCCCAGGAAGAAGGCGAAGTTCCTACGCCGGCGGGTGATCCAGGTCAGCGCGTCTGAGATGGCCCGCTCGTAGGGCCGGTAGGCCAGCAGGATGACGAGCAGGGAGACTATGGCTGCACAGACCATATGCGTCGCCACCACGGTCACTGCTCGGGGGTCTCTTAGCAGCGCCGCCGCAACCAATGTGTCCGCCAGGGTAGAGATGTTCGCCCCCAGGATGTAGGGGATGATGTTCTCCCGGCGCATGTAGCCACGGGCGGAGAGGGGGACCAGGATGCCCACGGATATGGAGACGGACATCGTGACCAGGGTGATCGCCAGTCCCATCAGGAACATGACCTCGGGGCGATAGACCAGCCTGGGGACCTGGCCGAAGTCGGTTCTCTCCAGCCGCATCTGGGGCAGGGAGCGGCCGAAGAGGCGGAAACTGAGCATCACCAGTCCCACGCCGGCTACGAAAAGCGCCCAGCCGGGGAGGAAGGCCGCGAGGGGGCCGATCAGCGGTTCCAGTCCCCGGTTGACGCCGGCCGCCAGTCCGTCCAGGCCAGGAATCGAAAGGCCGTCGAGCCAGCCTCGGCTGAGGATCAGCACCCCCATCGGTAGGGCCACCAACTGGACCGAGCCAGTAAGCAGGAGGGAAAGGACGCCTGCGGTAAGCGCGGTCCGACGCTCATGCCCCCGCAGGGTGTAGATGAAGCCGACCAGCAGGACGATGAGGCAGGCGCCCAGGCGCGAGCCAGCAACCATGGTGAAGGCTTGGAGGGGCGACAGCGCGCCAGCGCTCAACAGGGCCACCCCTGCGGCCGCCACTGGCGACCCGCTCAAGATCAGATAAGCCATCAGCCAGCCGAACCCCATGCTATCGGCAGCGTTGGTGACTGCCAGGTGGCCTCGCAGAAGCGGCGCCAGCCCCCCGGCTCCCTGCTTCATCAGCTCCAGGGAGAGGGCAAAGAGCAGGAGCCCGGAGAGCCCCAGTCCCGGTTTTTTCCATCTCACCTGTTTGCCCTGCTGGCTTCTCACCTATCGCTCTCCTTGTACCTCGGCCTCCAGCCGCGCGAAGAAGGCCCTATGAAGCGGGTGCATTCTCCTCCCTGTCCCCCCCATCCTCCTCTTTTTCGTCCCTGGCGAACTCCCTCATCCTCTCTGCCAGTTCGCTCAGACGCCTGTCCACTCGATCGTTCACTGAATCCTCTTCGAAGGTCCCGTCTTCTTTCCTCACCCCGGCCTTGACTCCCGTCAGGATCTCAATCCCTTCGTCAGCGGTCTTCACGGACCAGATGTGGAACTTGCCCTCCCTGACCGCCTCCACCACCTCCCCTTTGAGCATCAGGTTCTGCACGTTGCTTTCCGGGATAAGCACCCCCTGCTCGCCGGTCAGCCCCTTGGCCTTGCAGGTCTCGAAGAACCCCTCGATCTTCTCGTTCACCCCGCCGATGGCCTGCACCTCCCCCTTCTGGTTGATGGAGCCGGTGACGGCGATGCCTTGCTTGATGGGAAGGCCGGAGAGGTTGGAGAGGAGAGCATAAAGCTCCGTGCTGGAGGCGCTGTCCCCCTCCACCCCTGAGTAGCTCTGCTCGAAGACCAGGCGGGCCGAGAGGCTGAGGGGCTTATCCTGAGCATACTTCTCGGCCAGATAGCCGCTCAGGATCATCACCCCCTTGGTATGGATAGGGCCTCCCAGCTTGGCCTCCCGTTCGATGTCTATAAGCCCCTCCCGGCCCAGGCCTATGCTGGCGGTAATCCGAGAAGGCCGGCCGAAGGCGATGTCCCCCAGGCTGACAACAGAGAGGCCATTCACCTGGCCCACTTCCTCCCCCACCGCGTCAATGATGAGGGTGCCTCGCTCGATCATCTCGCTGATCCTCTCCTGAAGGAGGTTGGAGCGGTAGAACTTCTCCTCGATGGCCTTCTGCACGTGAACGGCGGTCACGTAAGTCGAATCTTCCTGGGTCGCATAGAAGCTAGCCTCCCTGATGATGTCCGAGATCTCACCAAACCTGGCGGAGAGCTTCTCCTGATCCTCGGCCAGCCGGGAGCTGTGCTCAATGACCTTGGCCAGTGCCGAGGCATCAAGGTGTTTCAAACCATCCTCACGACAAAGGGTGCAGACAAAGGCGGCGTAGTCCCTTATAGTCTCGTCGGTGCGGTCCGTGCGGGTGTCGAAATCGGCTTTGACTTTGAAGAGCTCGCTGAAATCCTCATCCAGGGTGTAGAGGAGATAGTAAAGCCTGGGTTGCCCGATGAGAACTACTTTGGCGTCCAAGGGGATGGGCTCGGGCCGCAGGCTCTTGGTAGTGACGAAGCCTAACCTCTCCCCTGCTTCCTCCACAGCAATCTCTTTATTCCTGAGAGCTCGCTTCAAGCTATCCCAGGAGAAGGGGTTGCGCAACAGCTCCTCGGCAGGCAGCACCAGGTAGCCGCCGTTGGCCCGGTGGAGGGATCCCCCCCTGATCATGGTGAAGTCGGTGATCAGGGCGCCGAACTGGGCCTCCTTCTCTATGAGGCCGAAGAGGTTGTTGTAGGTAGGGTTGAGCTCCATGACCACCGGTGCCCCCTTGAGGTCGGAGTTATCCACCACCACGTTCACTTCGTATTTCCTGAAAGGCAGCTCCTTTGCTCCAGGCACAGGAAGGGGAAAGGCAGGCTGGGCCTCAGCTTCCTCCCTGAACTGGGAGAGGTTCTCCACGATGTCATCCTGCATGTCCTTCAAGCAGCCCACGATCTCCGGAAGCCCCTCGTATTTCTCCACCAATTCGGTAATCGCGGGGGCCACAGCGTACAGAGCTACCTCCTGGTCCAGCTTCCGTAGTGCCTCGTTGGCTTTCTTCTCCAGGCCCGTTAGCTGCCTCATGGCCCTCTTTAGCTCTTCTTGCAGGCCCTCCCGCTTTTGCCGCACTTCCTCTTTTACTTCCTGACTCAGAGCCCTGAATTCCTCTTCGCTGAGGGGCTTTCCCTCCATCACCGGAATCATCAACAGACCCATAGGGCTCATTTGTAGAAGAAATCCCTCCTCCTGAGCCCTATTGCCCATTTGAGAGGTGAGCTCCTGCCTC
>JAUWYT010000256.1 GCA_030615705.1 Chloroflexota bacterium | reverse complement strand
CAGGCATTTGCCTCTTTCAACGGCTGGCCTCATACTGGGCGGTCTATCCCTGGCTGGGATGCCCCTCACTGCTGGCTTCCCAAGCCGCTGGGCCATCTATCGTCTCCTTTCTGGGTATCACAGCCCAGCACCTGGCTTAAGCCAGGTGCTGCTTAAGCCAGGTGCTGGGCTGGCCCTCGCTATGCTGCTATCTGGAGCGGGCGTAGCCTTTGGCTACCTGCGTGGCTTGAGCACCCTCTTAGGTCCGTCCACTGAGCCCAAGGTGAAGCGAGAGCCCTTCATTGCTTCCCTCATGATCCTCGGGATGATCGTCCTTTGCATAGGGTTGGGCCTCTGCCCGCAGTGGCTCCTACCACCTATCGAGCGGGTGGTTGAGAGTTTCAGTTTCCTGAGATAGATTTGGAGTGTTCAGTGTGCGGAATGGCAACGCCGCACCTGCTATTCGACCATTCGCTGTATGCGGTCTCTTGTAGTATGATGTGACCACAACTAGAGGGGATGTGCCCATGACCGAAATGACAGTAGGCATTCGAGAGCTGAAGGCGCGGCTAAGCAACTACATGCAGCAAGTCAAGGCTGGAGCCACACTGGTCATTACGGAGCGGGGTAAGCCCGTCGGGCGCATCGTACCGCTGAGTCCAGCGGTAGAGGCCTGGGTGCAGGAATTGGTCCAGGCCGGGTTGATAGCCTGGAGCGGGCACAAACTGGTTCCCATGGCGCCAGTGGCACGAACGCGGGGCAGACGGACGGTGGCCGACCTGTTGTTGGAGGACAGGGAATGATTCTCTGCCGAATATCGCGAGGAGGTTTGAAATGGCACGCACCAAAGCTGAGAAAGAGAAGATAGAAGCCATCAGTCAGGAATTGATCAAAATGACTGGCGAATTCTGCGACCAATACCTGGATGAAGACTACAAACAACTGGCCGAGAAACTCATCCTCAAGATGAAGCGCAAGTGGCAGGTGCCCTTCTTGCGGGGGCGCGTCAACACCTGGGCTGCCGCCATCATCTACGCCCTGGGACAGATCAACTTCCTGTTCGACCACAATACGGAGCCTTACGTCGCAGCAAGAGACATTCCCCAGTACTTTGGCATTTCCCAGAGCACCGTGGGACAAAAAGCCAAGACCATCCCCGATATGTTCAACCTGCGCTACAGGCATCCGGAGTTTTCCACCCCAAGGATGCGCGACAGTGACCCTTTCAAAGGCATGGTCATGATTGACGGCCTCATCGTACCTGTCAGTATGCTGTCGCCTGAGGTACAGGAAGAACTACGCAGGCGGGGCATCATCTAAATGGCGAACCAGATCGTCTTGAAATCCAAGTTCCTGGGTGGAATGGTGGGGAGTGCCCTGGGTGATGCGATCGGTGAACTGGCCTTCCGGGGCCTGGGGGAGGCGGGTCTGCGCTCAGCGATAACACAAACGGACGCCCTCATCTACACGGATGACACGGTGATGGCGATTGGTCTGGCCGAGTCCATCACCCAGGTCGGGCAGCTCGACGAACAGCACCTGGGTGATACCTTTAGGGCGAACTTCAAGCGCGAGCCCTGGCGGGGATATGCCGCGGGTCCACCCACCGTTTTCTCCCTGGTGGAAAGGCATGGGACGTCATACTCAGGGGCGGCCCGCAGTCTGTTTGGTGGACAGGGTTCGTTCGGCAACGGGGCGGCCATGCGGATTGCGCCGGTCGGGCTGTTCTTTCACGACTCGCCAGATCTCTACGAGCAAGCCCGCGCATCAGCGTCCGTTACCCATGCCCATCCCATCGGCGTGGATGGCGCCGCCGTGCTGGCCTGGGCCGTCGCCCAGGCCGTGAAGCTGGCCCCGCAAGGGGCGTTCCCGTTCGAGGAGTTCTCCCAGGGTCTCGTGGATTGCGCCCGGACACCAGAGATTTGGGACAAGATGGTGCTGGTCAGAACCCTGATTGCCGAAGAAGTCCCTCCCCCTGATGCGGCCAGGCGCTTGGGGCGCAGCGTGGCCGTGCATGAGTCGCTGCCCTTTGCGATCTACGCATTTCTGCGCCATCCCAAGTCGTTCGAGGCGTGTCTTTTCTGCGCGGTACTGAACGGCGGGGATCGGGACACGCTTGGCGCGATGGGCTGCGCCATCTTAGGGGCCTATCTGGGCGTTGAAGCCGTCCCGCAGGCTTGGGGAGAAAAGCTGGAGAATCGCAAGCACATTGAGGACCTTGCACTCAAGCTTGTGGAGATGAAGGAGTGAAAACCGGGGACCCAACGACCATAACCTGGTGGCGATCCAGGATGTGGGCCGCTGCTGGCCGTAGGTTGGAATCGCTGAGGCCGCTGAGGAGCGCTGATAACGCTGACTTTCAGCGTGTTCAGCGGTTCGGAGAGTTTGAAGGAGATACCGATGACCAAACGGTATGTCCGTGAGGAATAGCCCCTGTCCGAGATTACAGCTAGGATCATCAAAGCGGCCAAAGAAGTGCAGAAGGAACTTGGCCCAGGCTTCGAAGAGGTCATCTATCAACGTGCTCTGGTCCTGGAGTTTCCTGGCCATGGATTGGACTTCTCCCGTGAGGTGTGGATTGACGTGCACTACAAGGGAGCGAAGGTCGGTCGTAAACGGGTGGATTTCATTGTTGATGAGGTATTGGTCGAGATCGAGGCCAAAGCTGCCCTGGAGGATGTGGACTTCGTGCAGACCCTCTCTTACCTCAAGGCCTCCGGCTACAAGGTTGCCCTGCTGCTCAACTTTGGGGCCAAGCAGTTGGGAATCAAGCGGGTAGTGTACGAGAAGGGACGCAGATGATGCCTTCAGCGGGCTCAACGGAGTTCAGCGTACTCAGCGGTTCCAAGGCGTGGGCCGCTGGTGGCTGTAAAACGGCGGCACAACGGTAACCTTTGGAGGGCGTCTATGGACACCAAAATGACCTACCGGCTTTGACCCGGTAGACCTGGAGCAGATGCGCTTGCTGGGCCGACTTACACCAGGACAGCGTGTCCGGGTTATGCTCGACGCGCGAGAGTTGGCCGTGGGGTTGATCCGTGGGCGATTGCGCCGGCAGTATGCTCACCTGCTACTTCGCGAGATCAACCTGAAAGTGCTGGAGGAGGTGGCTCGTGCCGATCTACGGGCTGACGGAGGAAGAGGCGGCGGTAGTGGAACGCGAGTAGACCAATAGCACGAAAGAAGGAGAAGAGGAGGCTCAGATGGATTGGCGAGATCACATCGAGATCAACCCTAACACCAAGGGCGGCAAGCCAGTGGTGAAGGGCACTCGGGTGCCTGTCGAGGTGGTGGTAGGCGCGATGGCCGGTCGGCTTCGTTGGAGGAAGTCACTGAGGCCTGCGCCGTCACCGTCGAACAGGTGCAGGCCTGCCTGGCTCTCGCCGCCGAGATCCTGCGACAGGAGCAGTTCCTTGCGGTTCCTGGTTGATGAATGCGTCCCGACCTACATCACAGCACTCCTGCGTGACCGAGGCCATGATGTTCTTGACCAGCGGGACGCCGGCCTGCGAGGTATTGATGATAGAATCGTGTTAGACATGGCTGCCAGAGAAG
>JAUWYT010000235.1 GCA_030615705.1 Chloroflexota bacterium | reverse complement strand
AGTGGCCGACGACGTAGGGCAAAATGGGGAGTACATCGAAGACGGCATCTCCGGCCTCCTCGTCCCCGCTGGCGAGACGGATACCTTCGCTTGCAGCGTGGTCGAGCTACTGCGAGATGAGAGCCTGCGGGCAAAGCTGGGGAGGGGTGCGCGAAGGCGAGTCTTTGGAGATTTCAATTGGGGAAAGCTGGTTGCGAGTGTGGAGGAAGCGTACCGAGGGGCAAAGGGCTGATGACGGGTGGCCGTTCACATGTTACTCGGTACCCGTAACCCGACGCCTTTTGGGGAGGGATGTCTTGAGGGGCAAAGTGATGACCGTGGGGGCTAAACTTCGGGACAAACGATGGCTCTATTTCTGGCTGCCGGTGCTGCTCTGGATGGGGTTGATTTTTGTCATCTCCGGTCAGCCCAACCTCCCCTGTCATCCCAACAACACAGTTGACCTTATCACCAAGAAGGCGGGGCATGTGACAGAGTACGGTGTCCTGGCCTTTCTCCTCTGGCGAGCCATCTCCAAGGAGAGGGAATCGCCTGCTCCGCCATCCTTCGGGGGTGCCTTCATTTTCTCGCTGTTCTACGCTGCTTTAGATGAATTCCACCAGACCTTCGTCTCCGGTCGCGAGGGCAACCTCACCGATGTCGGTTTAGACGCCTTAGGAGTGCTTTTGGCGTTGTGCCTAATTTGGTGGTTTTCCAGGGAGAACGATGGAGACCAAAAATCAGCCACGAATCTCACGAATTAACACGAAGAAAAGAGGATAAATTAGTGAGATTCGTGTAATTCGTGGCAAATCTTAAGCGGAAGCAACCTCGCCCTGCTTCTGCAGGATGACGATTTCTCCAAAGAGGCGCTCTTGTTGAACTTCGATGCCCTTCAGCTTGATCAGTTCCAGGACGGCCAGGAAGGTGACGATGATCTCCAGGCGCGAGGCTGCGTGGGCCAACAAGCGGTTGAAGCTGACCCGCCGGTGCCTCTCTAGCCTTTCCTCAATGAGGGCCATCTTTTCGGCAACGGTGATGGTGAAGGGCGCTACCACCTCGGATACAGAAGGGATCGGGGGGCGAACGTCCAAGGCGTGCCGCACGGCCTCTACCAGGTCGGCCAGCGAGATGTCCCCCAGGTCTAAGGGCCTGTCCTGAGCCCAGCCGAAGGGCCTTTCCAGCTTGGGCGGCGGGGCGACGCGCACGTAGGCCCTGAGGCCCATCTCCTCCCTCTGCCTCAATTCCAGCGCCGCCTCCTTGAACTTCTTGTACTCGATCAATTGGCGGGCCAGCTCATCCCCCACGTCCTCTTCTTCTTCGCCAGGAGCTCTTGGTGGCCGGCGCAGTAACATCTCGGACTTTATGAGCAAGAGTTTGGCCGCGATGACCAGGAAGTCGGCCAGAGCTCCGGCGTTTAGCTCCACCAGCAGACCGATGTACTCTAAGTACTGATCCGTCACCTGGGCCAGGGAGACCTTGGTGATGTCCAGTTCCTCTCGCTCAATCAGATGCAGCAGAAGGTCCAGCGGCCCTTCGAAGATGGCTAACTTGACTTCGTAGGGCCTTTCTTCTACCCCTACTTCGGCGGGGCTCAGTACAGGCTCGGTTGCGTTCATAACGCGCTCGTGGGACAGGTGCTGATCCAAGCTCCAACCTCTAACCCCCAAGTCGCTGACGGAGGAAATACTTGTTCGCTTCCGCGGCGGCAGCCGGCACCAGGATGAGGGGGGCTATGACCAGCCACTCCCTCAGGCCCAGGAAGGCGGTATCGAAGACGGGATCCAGGAAGGGGACGTAGATGATGGTCAGCACGATGATCAGCGAGACCAGCACCGCCCACTGCATCCACTTGTTAGAGAATACCCCGATGGACCGCAGGGAGTGCCTGTCAGACCTCGACGTGTAGGCTCGGAGAAGTTCCGAGATGGATAACGTGGCGAAGGCCATGGTCTGGGCCGCCGTGACGTTGTGGGAGAACCAGCGCAGGCCAATGATGAAGGCCGTCAGGGTAGCGAAGGTGATGGCCACGGTCTGCATGGCGATGCCCCACACCATCTCACGATTGATCATCGGCTCATCCGGCCGACGGGGCGGGCGTTTCATGTTATCCGGATCTCCCTTCTCCATCCCCAGGGCCAGGGCAGGCGCGCCATCGGTCACCAGGTTGAGCACCAACAACAGGATGGGGGTTAGGGGCACCGGCAAGCCAGCGATCATCGCCAGGAAGATGATCATGATCTCGCCCACGTTGCAGGAGAGGAGATAGTAGACGAACTTGCGGATGTTGGAGTAGATGACGCGTCCCTCCTCCACCGCCGAAACGATGGAAGCGTAGTTGTCATCGGTGAGCACCATGTCCGCCGTCTCCTTGGAGACGTCGGTCCCGGTGATGCCCATAGCCACCCCGATGTTGGCTCGCTTCAGAGCCGGGGCGTCGTTGACTCCATCGCCGGTCATGGCCACCACGTGGCCTCGCTTCTTGAGGGCCTCAACGATGCGCACCTTGTGCTGGGGCGAAACGCGGGCATAAACCTCCACCTCCTCGACCATGCCGGTGAAGGCCTCATCGTCCAGTTGATCGAGCTCGGCGCCCGTCAGCACTCGGCCGCCTGGCGAGAGCAGGTCCAACTCCTTGGAGATAGCTACGGCCGTGTTTTTGTAATCGCCGGTGATCATCATTGTCTTGATGCCGGCCTGCCGGGCCAGTTCGATGGCTTCCTTCACCTCTGGGCGGGCCGGGTCAATCATGCCGATGAGGCCCACGAAGGTTAAGTCTCTCTCGATTTCCTCGACCGTTGGGTTCCTGGGAACCTCCGGCAGAGGCCGATAGGCTACCCCTAGCACGCGCAGGGCATTGGAGGACAGTGCCTCGTTGACCTCCAGGATCCGTCGGCGCTTCTCGGCCGTCAGCGGCCGCTCCTGGCCGTCCTCGATGACCTGCTGGCACAGCTCGATGATGATGTCCGGGGCTCCCTTGACGTAGGCCACGTAGCCTCCCCATTTGGGGTCGGGGTGGATGGTGGTCATCCGCTTGCGCTCGGAGTCGAAGGGGATCTCGGCCAGGCGGGGGTAATCCCGCTCCAGCTCTTCCCTCCAAAAGCCTGCCTTGGCTGCCGCTACCACCAGCGCTCCCTCGGTGGGATCGCCTACCATACGCCAGCCCTTGCCTTCTTCGCTGCCTGTACTGAGCTCTGTCGAAGTATCGGAGTCCGTTTCCAGCCGAGCGTCGTTGCAGAGGAGCCCGGCCCGCAGGAGCAATTTCGAGCCCGGATAGCCCCCCAGGTCCACAGTACGCCCGTCATCGCTGAAGTCCCCCACTGGATTATAGCCCTTGCCGCTGATGCTGAGAATGGTGCGATCAACGTAGATCTGCACGGCCATCATCTTGTCCTGGGTGAGGGTCCCCGTCTTGTCGGAGCAGATGGCGGTGGCGCTGCCCAGGGTCTCCACTGCGGGCAGCTTTCGGATCAGGGCGTGGCGCTTGATCATCTTCTGCATGCCCAGGGCCAGGACGATGGTGACCACGGCCGGCAACCCTTCGGGGACGGCAGCGATAGCCAGGGTCACCGCCACCATGAACATTTCTATGATGGTCTGCCTGAAGGTGTTAAGGTAGAGCAACGGGCCGCCGCCCGCCTGGAACATCATCCCCACTTCGGTGTCCCGCAGCACGCCGACGACGAATACGATCCCGCATACGATCAGGGTGCCGATGCCCAGCCACTTGCCCAGTTGATCCAGCCTGACCTGGAGGGGGGTCGGCTCCTCCTCGTAGGACTGAATCATCTCGGCGATGAGGCCGATCTCAGTGCTCATTCCCGTGGCTACCACGATGCCCTTGCCCCGCCCGTAGCTGACCA
>JAUWYT010000232.1 GCA_030615705.1 Chloroflexota bacterium | reverse complement strand
CCTGGCCCTGGTAGCCATCGGTCTGGCGACCTGGTTCGTGCTGGCACGGTCGGGTAGAGAGGAGGACGAAACCTGGGCGCGGATACAGCGAAAAGGGCTGATGCCGGTGGGGATGGATGCCAGTTGGCCGCCCTTTGAGTATATCGACGAGCCAACAGGCCAGATCGTCGGCTTCGATGTTGATCTGGCGCGAGCCATCGGCCAGCGATTGGGCGTGGAGGTGGAGCTGGTCAACGTGGGCTTCGACAGCCTCTACGATGCCCTCTACGTGGGTAAGTTCGATGCCATCGTTTCGGCTCTGCCGTACGACCCTCTGCTATACGGGGACGTGGCCTATTCCATCTCCTACTTCAATGCCGGGCAGGTGTTGGCCGTCCGGGCCGCTGAGACGGAGATCAGCGAAGCAAATGATTTATCTGGGAAGAGATTGGGTGTAGAGCTGGCTTCAGAGGGCGACGTCCTGGGCAGGCGGCTGCAGAAGAAAATCGAGGGTTTGAGTCTCCAGCCTTATGTGGCTCCCCAGGATGTGTTGTGGGCCTTGAAAGAGGGTGAGGTAGAGGCGGCCTTGGTGGACGCTGTCTCCGCTTACCAGTTCATCGCTGCTGAGGGGGACGTGCAGGTGATCGGCGACCCGCTGACCGATGAACTGTACGTCATCGCCGTGCAGTTGGATAGTCCCTTGCTTCTAAAGGCCATAAACAAAGCTCTAGTCGAGATGAGGGAGGACCGCACACTGGAAAGGCTCCAGGAGAAATGGTTCCGGGTAATGAGCAATTGACCGCAAGAATAGAGTGTGCTACAATTTAACAAGGATGCACGGATGGATCGGCTGCTATTGAAAGACAAACTGCAAACTGTTCCCACCAGGCCTGGCGTCTACCTGATGAAAGACAGGCAGGGCGAGGTGATCTACGTAGGCAAGGCGATTAACCTGAGAAATCGGGTGCGCTCCTACTTCCATGCCTCGGCCGAGCACTCCCCCAAGCTACGCCGCATGGTAGACAAAATCACCGATTTGGATTTCATCGTCACCGACTCGGAGATAGAGGCTCTCATCCTGGAGTGCAACCTGATCAAGGAACACCGTCCCAGGTACAACGTCCGCCTCAAGGATGACAAGCGCTACCCTTATATCAAGATCACCTGGCAGGAGGATTACCCTCGCATCTACGTCACCCGCCGCATGGAACGCGGCGGGGCCCGCTACTTCGGCCCCTTCACCGCCGTCTGGGCCGTCCACCAGACCCTGGACATGCTGCGCAGACTCTTCCCCTATCTGACCTGCAAACGTGAGATCACAGGCCAGGACAAACGGGCCTGTCTCTACTATCACATCGCCCGCTGCGCAGGGCCCTGCATTGGTGCCGTCTCCAAGGAAGAGTACCGAGCCCTGATCAAGCGCATCTGCCTATTCCTGGAAGGCAAGGCCGAAGAGATCGTAGCCGATCTGCAGGCCCAGATGACCTCGGCAGCCGAAGACCTGAACTTCGAACAGGCAGCCGGCCTTCGCAACCAGATCAAGGCCGTGGAGAGGGTCACCGAGCGCCAGAAGATCGTCTTGGCGGCTGGAAAAGATCAGGATGTTATCGCCCTGGCCCGAGAAGACGGCGCCGCCTGTGTGCAGGTGTTCTTCATCCGGCAGGGCAAACTCATCGGCCGCGAGTACTTCGTCCTGGATGGGACCGCCGAGGAAGACAGCGCTCAGATAGTGGCCTCCTTCGTCAAGCAGTTCTACGACGAGGCCGCCTACGTGCCCCCGGAGATCCTTTTGCCCACCGAGATCGAAGAGGCCAGAATTATCGAGGCCTGGCTGAGGGACAAAAGGGGCAGCAAGGTAAGATTGCACGTGCCGCAGCGGGGTCGGAAGAGGGAACTGGTGCAGATGGCCGCTGAGAACGCGGTCGAGACTTTAGCCAGCCTGCGGGCTCAGTGGCTGGTTGATGAGGGGAGGAGCGTTGAAGCGCTGGCTCAACTGCAAGAGCACCTGGGTCTTGAGGAAGCACCAACCCGCATCGAAGGCTATGACATTTCCAATATCCAGGGACAGGCAGCCACCGGCAGCATGGTGGTCTTCGTCAAGGGCCTGCCTCGCAAGAGCGACTACCGGCGCTTCAGGATCCGCACTGTGGAGGGGGCAGACGATTATGCGATGATGAAAGAAGTGCTGCGGAGGCGCTTCAAGAGAGCGATCGAAAGAGGGGCAGACGAGGAAGGGAAACCAGGGGAGGTCAAACGCGCCAACGTTTGGACTATTCTGCCTGACCTGATGATGGTTGATGGCGGCAAGGGGCAACTGAACGCTGCCCTGGAAGTCCTGGAGGAATATGGCTTGAAGAGGCAAGTGCCCGCCGTGGGCCTGGCCAAAGAGCGAGAGGAAATATTCCTCCCTGGCCGCTCCGAGCCCCTCGTCCTGCCTCGCGACTCCCAGGGATTGTACCTCCTGCAGCGCATCCGCGACGAGGCTCACCGCTTCGCCATTGGCTACCACCGCAAGTTGCGAGCAAGAAACAGCCTGGCCTCGATTCTGGAGGAGATCCCTGGCATCGGTCCCAGGCGCCGCCAGGCTCTGCTCAAGCATTTCGGCTCCATCGAGGCCATTCGCCAGGCCTCAGTCGAGGAGCTGGCCGCCGCGAAGGGGATGACCAGGAAGGCGGCGGAGATGGTGAGGGAGAACCTGTGATCAGAAACTCTTTAATGACCTCCAGGTCGCGCAGCTCGGGCATGGCCAGAGTATAACACAAAAGGCCCGACATGCCAACAGACATGCCGGGCCTTTACTCGTTGACTCGGTAACTCGTTCCCTACTGCGCTAACAACTGCTCGATGGACTCCTGGAGTTGGTCGAGAGGCACAGAGCCGCCCTGGTCTCCTTTGAAGATGAAGAACATCGGCGCGGGAGGGAACTGGTTCTGCTGCGCGATGGTGAAATCCTGCGTCACCTTGTCCGCCGTTTGGCCTTCGTCCAGGCAGGCCGCGAAGGCATCAGCATCCAGACCCAACTCGGCGGCATACCCCTTGAGCATGGCTGAGACGTCCTCCGCCTGGCTCCACTCGTCCTGTTTCGTGAAGAGCAGATCGTGCATGGAGCAGAAGGCTCCCTGCTGCCCGGCACATTCGGCTGCCTCGGCCGCTGTGAACCCCTGGGCATGATCGAGGGCTGGGAAATGCTTGACGACGAGCCGCACCTTGCCCGGCTCCACGTATTCCTTCTCCAGCTCAGCCCACTCTTTCAGGAAGTGTTGGCGGTTTTCCCGCGACTGGAAGTCAATGAACGCGGCGAGGACGATCTCCGCCTCCTCTGAGCCACAGAAGGCATCGCCGCCATAGGTATAGCCGGGCCGCTCCGGGTTGGGATCGAAGGGCGTCGCGCCAGGTGGCAGCGGCGTGGGCGTGGGGGCCGGATGCTCCCCCCGCAGCGCCGCCTCGATGGTCTCCTGGAATACCTCGAATGGCTGCGCGCCGGAGATAAACCAGTCGTTGATGAAGAAGGCAGGGACACCGCTCACCCCGAGCGCCTCGCCCTGTTCGAGCTCTGACTGAACCTGGGCGGCTGTCTCCCCCGATTCCAGGCAGGCGACGAAAGCGTCAGCGTCGAGGCCCAGTTCGGCGGCGTATTCCTTGAACTGCTCGGTCGGGTTCTCTTGCCCGCTCCACTCTTGTGCCTTCTCGAAGAGGAGCTCGTGCATAGTCCAGAAGGCTTCGGCTCCCTGCTTGGCGGCGCAGAGCGAAGCTTCCGCTGCTTTCCGCGCCTGGGGGTGGATTGAGTCGAGCGGGTGCTGAAGGAACACGTGCTTGACCTTGCCTGTAGCGATGTACGCTTCATACAGAAGCGGGCCCGTCTGTAGGGTATGACGGGCGCAAAATGGTCACTGGAACTCCGAGTGCTCCACCAGCGTTACAGGCGCA
>JAUWYT010000200.1 GCA_030615705.1 Chloroflexota bacterium | reverse complement strand
GGTGCCCACGATGATCAGCCAGGCTAGCCTGGCCTCTGTTGGTTCCAGGCTGCGCTCCACCAGGCTCCTCGCCCAGGCCCTCGCCAGGGCAACCAGGTCGCGCCAGAAGACGGCCAGGACGGCCAGCAGGGTGCCCAAATGGACGATGGTATCAAAGACCAGGCCCGGCTCTGGCCAGTCCAGCAGCCAGGGCACCAGCACCAGGTGTCCCGAGCTGGAGATGGGCACGAACTCCGTGGCACCTTGTACGATGCCCAGGACTAGGGCTTGAACGATATTCACTCTCTACCTCTTTAGGCTTTTCAACCATGTTTCCCTGTTCCGCTGCCGCGCTTCGTGGGGCACGATCTCGTAGTTGGCCAGGAATTCCTTCCTCAGAGCAGAGAAGGTGCCGGCCAGGATCGCTTCCCTGATCTTCCGCATCAGATTCAGCATGAAGTGCAGGTTGTGCAGGGTGGCCACACGCAGGCCCAGGATCTCCTTAGCCATGATCAAGTGGCGCAAGTAGGCTCTGGAGAAATGGCGACAGGCGTAGCAGTCGCACCCCTCCTCAATGGGAGCGGCATCGTTGGCGTATCGGGCGTTCCTGATGTTGAGGCGGCCAGTGCGAATGAAGAGCGCACCGTTGCGGGCGATGCGGGTGGGCAGGACGCAATCGAAGATGTCAATGCCGCGGGCCACGCACTCGAAGAGGTCCTCCGGCGAGCCAATGCCAAGAAGGTGGCGAGGCTTGTCCTCGGGCAGGAGGGGCACGGTCACTTCCAGCATCTCGTGCATCAACTCCTTTGGCTCTCCTACCGAGAGGCCGCCGATGGCATAGCCGGGAAAATCCAGGGATGCGATGAACTCGGCGCTTTTGCGGCGTAGATCGGCGAAAGCGCCCCCCTGCACTATGCCGAAGAGGGCCTGTCCTGAGGCCGCTTCGCTTACAGGTCGAAGGGCCTGATCGCGACGAGTGTGGGCGGCCTGGCAGCGCTCGGCCCAGTGGTGGGTGCGCTCCAGAGCCTGGACGTTGTAATCGTAGTCCAACGGCTCCGGGCACTCATCGAGGCACAGGATGATGTCCGCCCCTAGCTTCTCCTGGATCTCGATTACCTTCTCCGGGGTGAAGAGGTGCTCGGAGCCATCCAGGTGGGAGCGAAAGGTCACTCCCGTCATGTCC
This sequence comes from Chloroflexota bacterium, assembly GCA_030615705.1. GTDB lineage: Bacteria > Chloroflexota > Anaerolineae > VGOG01 > VGOG01 > JAUWYT01. The sequence continues at coordinate 3,247 of JAUWYT010000200.1, read as the reverse complement.
ACAGCCCGCAGGTGGGCCAGGCTGAAGACCTGGAAGCCGCCCGAGTCGGTCATGATGGGCCCATCCCAGCCCATGAAACTGTGCAGGCCTCCCAGGTCAGCTATAGCGTCGGGCCCAGGGCGCAAGTAGAGATGGTAGGTGTTGGCCAGGATGAGTGAGGTGCCTAGCTCTTGGAGTTCCTGTGGCGAGACAGCTTTGACCGTAGCCTGAGTGCCCACCGGGGCAAAGACCGGGGTGGGGATTTGGCCGTGCGGGGTATATATCACGCCGACGCGAGCCCGGCTGTGGGGGTCTTTTTTGAGCAGCTCAAAACCAAATGCCATGATATCTTCCGTGCTCTATTATACCACAACCCATCCCGCTTGACGAATCTTTTGGTTCGACAAGCTCACCACAGGATTTGTCAACTCGCCCCAGATTTGCTATACTTCAGCCGAGCCGGAGGCCACCGATTTTTCGACACTCCACACAAATGGGATCTCTTAAAGCTGGGCAAACTCTGATGAACAGGCCAAGAAAGTCCAGGGTGCTGGGACTGGCAGCATCTGTCTTGGCGCTGCTCGCCATCGTCGGGGGAATCCTCCTTGCCATCACCTCCCAGAGGCTAACACCTTTCAAGATGCCCGTTCCCACGGAGGGGATGGTTTTCGTTCCCGCAGGCACCTTTGTCATGGGCAGCGAGCTTGGGGGCGATGATGAGAGGCCCATGAGAGAGGTCTACCTCAATGCCTTTTACATAGACAGGTACGAGGTTACCAACGGCGAGTACGTTGAATTCCTGAACACTGTAGAAGACCGTCTGGAAAGGTGCGGCGGCCACGACTGCATAGACACAAAGGACGATGACCCAGACAGCCACATCCTCTACCAGGCAGGGCGATATGCAGTCGAGACGAGGTACGAGAATCACCCGGCGATAAAGGTGAGTTGGTACGGGGCGAAAGCTTATTGTGAGTACCGGGGTAAGCGTTTGCCCAGCGAGGCGGAATGGGAGAAGGCGGCAAGAGGTACCGATGGGATGGCATATCCCTGGGGCAGTGAATTCGATGCCTCCAGGGCGAACACAGATTATAAGGTCGGCGACACGACTCCTGTGGGGAGTTATCCAGATGGGATCAGCCACTACGGAGCGTATGACATGGCGGGAAACGTCTGGGAGTGGGTGGCCGATTGGTATCAAGCCTATCCTGGGAGCGATTATCAGTCTGATTTCTTAGGCCAAAAGTACAAGGTTGTGCGGGGTGGCTCCTGGAACCACCCTGGGTATGACGCCCGCTGCACTTGCCGTGACATCGCCCATCCAGCCCGTCGCATCCTGGTTGTCGGGTTTCGGTGTGCTATGTGAGCTGAAAATTACATTTCCAGGCGAACCCCGTAAGTCCCAGGCAAAAGCAGGGTCAACAATTGGAAGCTGAAGACACCATGTACGAACGCTTGGAGGAGGCCTGGCGGGCCAGACAGGCAAACTTCCCCTCAGAAATCGAGTTCGTTTATCCGCTAGATACGGCGCTCATCAGCCTCACTGGCCATCACTGCGACCTGGACTGCGCCCACTGCGGCGGGTATTACCTTCAACACATGACCCCTATCTGGCGAGCAGAGGTGGGGGGAGCCACCAGTTGCCTTATCTCCGGCGGGTGCGACGCCTCAGGCCGTGTGCCTGTGACCCGCTATCTTGAGCGAATAAAGGCCATCCGCCAGGGGCGCAAGATGAACTGGCACGTGGGCCTCATTGAGGAGGTGGACCTACTTGCTATCGCCCCTTACACCGATGTCGTTTCCTTCGACTTCGTGGGCGACGACGAGACCATCCACGAGGTCTACGGCCTCGACTGCACTGTCACCGACTACGTGAAAACCTACCAGATGCTTCGCCGACACACCAGGGTGATCCCTCACGTCACCATCGGTCTGCGGGGTGGGGCCGTCGGCCACGAGTACCCAGCCATGGAGAAGCTCCAGGAGCTGGGCGTAGACGGTCTGGTCTTCATCGTTTTCGTACCAACACCCGGCACCCGTTACGCCGACCGCCAGCCGCTGCCCATCAAGGCGGTGGCCAACATCCTGGCCGAGGCCCGGTTACGCTTCCCCGATAGGCCCATTCACCTGGGCTGCATGCGGCCTCATGGCGGGTATCGAGCTCAGTTGGACCCCTTGGCCGTGCGGGCCGGCGTCAATAAGATCGTGAGCCCGGCACGCGAAGCCGTGCAACTGGCCGAGGAATTGGGTCTGAGCATCGTGCAAGGCCGGGAGTGCTGCGTGTTCTAGCCTGGCTCTGGATGATAGGCTGGCCCGAAGTAGCATTTGACAAGACAATATTTTGCCATTATAATACTGCCAAGAACAAGCTTTCGCTATCCTCCCGCCATATCCTTATTCTGCAATTATAAGTGATCAAGGGCGATGCTTATATCCCCGCTAGGTTTTCCGTTTGATAAGCGATTCTCGTCAGGGGTGAAGGTTCTCCGCTTTCTTCAACCGTTGAAGCCAGAGTATCCCGCCTACCTAACCAAATTAAACAGACAACAAGGAGGTGATAGTGGACACAAGAAGTGGCTGTAGCCAAGGGAATGCTGGGCTGTCCCCCCTCTTTTCCCTTTGTAGAGGCCTGGAATTGTTCCCAGGCTATAACATGCCCTTAGGAGGAAACTAAGATGTTTAAGAAGATAATGGTTCCGTTTCTAGTGCTGGCCTTGCTTATCACCATCCTGTCGGCGTGCAAGCCGGCGCCCAAGGCCCCCTACGGAGGGGTGATCAAGATCGGCAACGTCGCTCCCCTCACCGGCGACATCCCCAAGGTGGGGGAGGGAGCCAAGTATTCCCTGGAGATGTGGCTCGAGGACATCGAGAAAGCAGGTGGCCTGGACGTTGGCGGGGAGAAGTACAAGGTCGAAGTAATTCACGAGGACAACGAGTCCAAGGGCGAGTCCGCCGCCCTTGTGGCGACGAAGCTGATCGTCGAGGACGAGGTGCTGGCCATCATCGGCGCCTATTCCAGCAAGCAGGCCATCCCCACCGGAGAGGTCGCAGACGCCAACAAGACTCCAATGGTCAGCCCCTGGTCCACTAACCCAAGAACCACCGAGAACCGGCCCTGGGTCTTCCGCGGCTGCTTCCTCGACCCCTTCCAGGGGCCGGTAGTGGCCAACTTCGTCACCGAGGAATTCGGGTTCACCAAGGCGGCGGTGCTCTACGACGTGGCCAGCGACTACCCCAAGGGCCTGGCTGAGTTCTTCAAGTCGGCCTG
>JAUWYT010000027.1 GCA_030615705.1 Chloroflexota bacterium | reverse complement strand
AGACGCCTGGGAGGGCTCATCGTTGAATACATGGACCTTGTCTCTCGGATTAACGGAACGTCTTCGTCTCACTTTATAGGGCCGTAGCCGTTTGGAAGTTGGAGGTTGGAAGATGGAAGGTGGAAGTCCAATCTCCAATCTCCAATATCCAAGTTAGGAGGACTCCATGAAACTAAGTGGAGCTCACATCGTCTGGGAGAGTTTGGTGCGCGAGAGGGTGGACACGGTCTTCGGCATTTGTGGAGGGGCGGTCATCCACATCTATCACGTCCTGCCCGATTACCCCATCCATCATGTCCTGATGCGTCACGAGCAGGCCGCGGCCCACGCTGCCGACGGTTACGCTCGGGCCACGGGCAAGGTGGGGGTGTGCATGGCCACCTCAGGTCCAGGGGCCACCAACCTGGTGACCGGCATCGCCAACGCTTATATGGACTCCTCGCCAGTGGTAGCCATCACTGGCCAGGTGCCCACCTCGTTAATCGGCAAAGATGCTTTTCAAGAGGTGGACATTACCGGCATCACTTTGCCTATCACCAAGCACAACTACCTGGTGACCGATATAGAGAAGCTGGCGATGGTGATCAAGGAGGCCTTCCATATTGCCCGTACAGGGCGGCCAGGGCCGGTGCTGATAGATATCGCCAAGGACGTTCAGGCCGCCGAGATAGAGTACGAGGAGCCAGGCGAGGTGAACCTTCCTGGCTACCGCCCCACCCTGATCGGCAACCAGCGCCAGATCAAGCAGGCCGCCCGGCTCATCAACGAGGCAAAATGCCCTCTTATCATCGCCGGTCATGGGCTGATGCTCGCTGGCGCTGAAGCCGAGCTAAGAGAGCTAGTGGAAAAAGCCCAGATCCCGGTAGTCAACACCCTGCTCGGCATCAGCACCCTTCCCGAAACCCATCCCCTCTGCCTGGGGATGGGAGGCATGCACGGCGAAGCCTACGCCAATAAGGCGCTACAAAAAGCGGATTTGATCCTCAACATCGGGAGCCGCTTCGACGATCGCCTGACGGGGCCGGTCAGCACCTTCGGCCCCGAGGCCAAGATCATCCACATCGACGTTGACCCGGCGGAGATCGGCAAGAACGTGCCGGTAGATCTGCCCATCGTCGGCGACGCTAAGAACATCCTTCAGGCCCTCAATCCGATGATCGAGCCGACCAGCCACCTCGCTTGGTGGGAACTGATCGACGAGTGGCGCCGTGACTCGGCCGCTCACGACATCCTGAACCGGGAGTTCGAGGAGCTGATCCCTCAGTACGTCATCCGCCAGATCTGGGAGGTCACCAAGGGAGAGACCATCATGGTCAGCGACGTGGGGCAGAACCAGATGTGGGAGGCCCAATATTTCATGCACCACAAGCCTCGAGGGCTGATCTCCTCCGGCGGCTTAGGCACCATGGGCTTCGCCCTGCCGGCGGCCATAGGGGTCAAGGTGGGTAGGCCTGACGAGACGGTCTGGGCCACCATCGGCGACGGGGGTTTTCAGATGACCGTCCAGGAGTTGGCCACCGTCCAACAGGAGAATCTGGCCGTCAAGATAGCCATCCTGAACAACGGCTACTTGGGCATGGTGCGTCAGTGGCAAGAACTCTTCTTCCAGGGCCGCTATTCAGCCACGCCCCTCCTGGGACCTGACTTCGTCAAGCTGGCCCAGGCCTATGACATACCCGGCTTGGCGGTCTTGGAGAAGGATCAGGTGATACCGGCCATCAAGCAGGCCATGACCATCGATGGCCCGGCCCTCATCGATTTCCGCATCGAACAGGAGGAGAACGTCTATCCCATGGTCGCGCCCGGTGGCTCCATCGGTGACATGCTGCGGAGGCCACAACCGGCGGAGGTGGGAGAGTAAAAGGGGGAGATTCAAAATGAGACACACTCTGGTAGCTTTGATGGAAGATAAACCCGGCGTGCTGAACCGGATTTCCAGTCTTTTCCGCCGCCGCAACTTCAACATCGAGAGCCTGACCGTCGGCCACAGCGAGACGCCGGGCATCTCTCGCATGACCATCGTCGCTGAAGGGGACAGGACGGCCATCGAGCAGGTGGAGAAGCAACTCTACAAGCTGATCAACGTCACCAAGGTCACCGATGTGACCGACCGGCCGACGGTGATCCGGGAGTTGGCCTTGATCAAAGTGACGGCCAGCGGCGCTACCCGCTCTGAGATCACTAGCTTGGTGGATATCTTCCGAGCCAAGACGGTAGATGTGGCTCCCGATTCGTTGATGATCGAGATCACCGGCACAGAGGACAAGGTGGATTCTCTGGCGGGCTTACTGCGCCCCTTCGGCATTCGAGAGATGGTGCGCACCGGTCGGATAGCCATGGTGCGGGGCAACAACAGAGTGAAGTAGTCAACGAGTTAATCAGAAACCAGGCTTCGTCCTGAGGCTCAGCCCGAAGAGTTCTTGGCTGAAGAATATGGCTTTTCACACCACGGAGAACTCCCAAAGCAACAGTTCGTCCACTGAAGAAGGGGAGAGACCTGGTTTCTACCCAAATGTCCGGTAGTAAACGTCTCTCATTACCTCTTGAAAAGGAGAATTCCATGGCTAACATCTACTACGACGAAGATGCGAATCTCACGCTGCTGGACGGCAAGAAGATAGCCGTGATTGGCTACGGAAGCCAGGGTCACGCTCACGCTCTCAACCTTAAGGACAGTGGTTGCGACGTGGTGGTGGGGCTCCGTGAAGGGAGTGAATCCTGGCCCCGAGCTGAGGCATCTGGCCTCACAGTGCTACCCATGTCCGAGGCGGCTGCGATGGCCGACATCGTCATGATCCTGGTGCCGGATCCAGTTCAGCCGGCCCTTTACCGCCAGGCCATCGCCCCAAATCTGTCGCCGGGGAACACCCTCATGTTCGCCCACGGCTTCAACATTCGCTTCAACCAGATCATCCCCCCGCCCGACGTGGACGTGAGCATGATCGCCCCCAAAGCGCCGGGGCACCGAATGCGGGAGGTCTACGTTGAGGGCGGTGGCGTGCCGGCTCTCCTGGCCGTCTATCAAAATGCCTCTGGGCAAGCTAAAGAGACGGCCCTGGCCTACGCTAAGGGGTTGGGCTGCACTCGGGCTGGGGTCATCGAGACCACCTTCGCCGAGGAAACGGAGACCGATCTCTTCGGAGAGCAAGCCGTGTTGTGTGGCGGCGTCTCGGCCCTCATCAAGGCTGGCTTCGAGACCCTGGTCAAGGCTGGCTATCAACCGGAGATAGCCTATTTCGAATGCCTGCACGAGCTGAAGCTCATCGTGGACTTGATTCAGGAGGGGGGGCTGAGCTACATGCGCTACTCCGTCAGCGAGACGGCTGAACACGGCGACTACACCGGCGGCCCCCGTATCATCACCGAGGCCACCCGGCTTGAGATGCGCCGGATGCTGCGCGAGATCCAAGACGGCAGCTACGCCCGCTCCTGGATTCTGGAGAACATGGCTGGGCGGCCCTTCTTCAACACCATGCGCCGCCGGGAGCAGGAGCACCCCATCGAACAGGTGGGCAAGAAGCTGCGAGCCATGATGCCCTGGCTCAAATCCAAATGACTAGAATCATCACTACCAACAGAATACTGACTACCAGAAAAATGGAGAATGAAAAATGGACAGAATCATGATCTTCGACACCACCCTGCGCGATGGAGAACAATCACCCGGTGCGGCTCTTAACGTAGACGAAAAGATTGAGATCACCCATCTATTGGAGCAGATGGGTGTGGACATCATCGAGGCTGGCTTTCCCATCTCCTCGCCGGGCGACTTCAGGGCCGTACAACGTATCTCCAGGGAAATTCGCGACTGCGTCATCTGCGGCCTGACACGGGCCAACCAGAAGGACATTGACGTAGCCGCCGAAGCATTGCAGAGGGCGGCACGACCTCGCATCCACACTGGTCTGGGCGTGTCCGACGTCCACATCAAGTACAAGCTGCGGACCACGCGCGAGAAGGCACTGGAGCAGGGCGTGGAGGCGGTCAAGTACGCCAAGCGCTTCGTCGAGGACGTGCAGTACTATGCCGAGGACGCCGGTCGAGCCGACCCTGAGTATCTCTACCGGGTGCTGGAGGCAGTGATTGATGCCGGTGCAACCGTGGTCAACATCCCCGACACCACAGGCTACACCACCCCCCAAGAGTGGGGCGCGTTGATCCGGGGCATCACAGAGAACGTACCCAATATTCACAAGGCAACTATCTCTGTGCACTGCCACAACGATCTGGGGATGGCCACGGCCAACTCGCTGACGGGCATTGCCAACGGCGCTCGCCAGGTAGAATGCACGATCAATGGCATCGGCGAAAGGGCTGGCAACGCCTCCCTCGAGGAGATCGTCATGGCCCTGCACACCCGCCGTGACGTCTTTGGCATGACGACCGGTATCAACACCCGCCTGATCTATCCCACCAGCCGGCTGGTGAGCAATCTGACCGGCATCGTGGTGCAGCCCAACAAGGCCATCGTGGGGGCCAACGCTTTCGCCCACTCGTCCGGCATCCACCAGGACGGTGTGCTCAAGGAACGCACCACCTACGAAATCATCAATCCGCGCGAAGTCGGCGTGCCCGATTCGGAGATCATCCTGTCGGCGCGATCGGGCCGCCACGGGCTTCGCCATCGGCTGACCGAACTGGGCTACACACTGGACGACGGGCAGTTCGAGAAAGCTTACCAACGCTTCCTGGAAGTGGCCGACAAGAAAAAGACTGTGGACACCCGCGACCTGGAAGCCATCGTCGCCGACGAGGTGCAAGTGTTCTTTGACGAGACCTATCACTTGGAACACGTCCAGGTCTCCTGCGGCGACCACAGCATCCCCACCGCCACCGTCCGCATCCGGGGTCCAGACGGCCAGGTCTTTTGCGACGCCGACCATGGCACCGGGCCGGTGGACGCCGTCTGCCGGGCTATTAATCGCGTCATCGGCGAACCGAACGAGCTCATCGAGTTCTCCATCCAGGCTGTTACCGAAGGGATTGATGCCGTGGGCCGGGTGACCATCCGCATTGAGGCCGACGATCCTGTCAGCGAGAACGGCGTCGAGCGGCGAGTCTTCAGCGGTCGTGGTGCAGATACCGACATCGTGGTGGCCAGTGCCAAAGCCTATATGTTTGCTCTCAATCGGTTGTTGGCCGCTCGACGCGAGGCTGCACTTCAGCAAGGAGGACAGGGATGACAACGGTGGCTTTTCAGGGGGAAAATGGGGCTTATTCACAAGAAGCTGCCCGCCGGTTCCTTGGGGCGGAAGTGACCACCTTGCCTTGCCGATCATTTGAAGACATCTTCCACGCCGTGGAAGAGGGGAAGACTGACTTCGGGATTCTGCCTATAGAGAACTCGATGGCTGGTTCCATAAATAAGGCCTACGATCTGTTGTTGGATTATGACCTCAAGATTTGGGGTGAGGTGCTGTTGCGGGTGCGCCATTGCTTGCTGGCTAATCCAGGTGTCAAACTGGAGGACATTCGGCAAGTCCGCTCCCATCCTCAGGCTCTGGCCCAGTGTGAGAGGTTTTTGCTTGATCGGGGGATGGAGGCTGTACCAGCTTATGATACGGCCGGCAGTGCCAAAGAGCTGGCCGCCGCACCGCAAGAAGAGGTGGCTGCCATCGCCAGCGAGTTGGCCGCTCAAGTCTACGGTTTGGAGATTCTGGCCGCTAACATCGAGGACTACCAGTCCAATTACACTCGATTCTTTATCCTCAGCCAAGATGATCCACCCAAAGGGGAACGCAATAAAACCTCATTGGTCTTCTCAGCCAGGCACATTCCCGGTGCCCTTCACGCTTGCCTGGGGGCATTTGCTCAACAAGGGATCAATCTCACTAAACTGGAATCGCGCCCCCGACGCAATAAACCCTGGCATTACGTCTTTTATCTGGACTTCGAGGGACACTGGCAGGATCCAGCGTCTGAACAAGCCCTTCTCGGCATACTGCGTAAAGCGTCTTTCGTCAAAATCCTCGGCTCTTATCCCGCAGCGACCAGCGAGTGAGCGACGGGGCATCTCAAGGAAGATAGAGGAGGTACGGGTTGGCATGGGCATGACAATGGCTCAGAAAATCCTAGCGGCCCACGCAGGCGTGGAACTCGTAGAGCCAGGACAGTTTGTTGATGTCAAAGTGGACGTGGTCTTGGCTAACGATATCACTGCGCCCATCGCCATTCGGGAGTTCACCCGTATCGGTGTTGAGGGGGTCTTTGATCGGGACAAAGTGATCATGGTGCCCGATCACTTCGCTCCCAACAGGGACATCAAATCGGCCGAGCAATGCAAGGTCCTGCGCGATTTCGTCCAGCGTCAGAACCTGACTCACTACTTCGAAGTGGGCCGGATGGGCATCGAACACATCCTCCTACCAGAGCAGGGCCTGGTCCTGCCTGGCGATGTGATCGTCGGGGCGGATTCCCATACCTGCACCTACGGCGCCCTGGGGGCTTTCGCTACCGGGATGGGGTCCACCGATATAGCTGTGGCCATGGCCACCGGCAAGGTCTGGATGAAAGTGCCTGAGACCATTAAGTTTGTCTACCGGGGCCGACTGCGGGAGTGGGTGGGTGGCAAGGATCTCATCCTTCACACTATTGGGGTCGTCGGCGTGGATGGCGCTCTCTACCAGGCCATGGAGTTCAGCGGCGAAGCCGTGGATGACCTCTCCATGAATGGCCGCTTCACCATGGCCAACATGGCCGTTGAAGCTGGGGCCAAGGTTGGGTTGTTTGCCTTCGATGAGGAAACTCAAGCTTACGTCGAGCCCCGTGCCCGGCGGACTTACACCGCTTACAACAGCGATCGAGATGCCCGCTACGCCCAGGTGATCGAGGTAGACGTCTCTGAACTGGAACCTCAGGTAGCCTTCCCCCACCTGCCCAGCAGCGTCCGGCCTTTGAGCCAGGTAGGCGAGATACCGATAGATCAGGCGGTCATCGGCTCTTGCACTAACGGGAGGCTAGAGGACCTGCAAGTGACTGCCCAGGTGCTGAGGGGACGGAAAGTGCACCCCTACGTCCGCTGCATCGTCATCCCTGGCAGCCAAGCCGTCTACCTGGAGGCCGTGCGTCAAGGTCTGGTCGAGGCTTTCATCGAGGCGGGAGCGGCAGTGAGCACACCCACCTGCGGCCCCTGCCTGGGTGGACATATGGGGGTGCTGGCCGCCGGGGAGCGCTGCGTCGCGACCACCAATCGCAACTTCCAGGGACGCATGGGAAGCCCTCAGAGCGAGGTCTACCTGGCCAACCCGGCGGTGGCGGCCGCGTCGGCAGTGTTGGGGCGGATCGGGGGCCCGGCGGAGTTGGCCCGCTAAACAATCCAGCCTTATCGAGGAGAACCCCATGAGATTGACCGGCAAGGTTTGGAAGTACGGGGCAAACGTAGACACGGACGCGATTGTTCCTGCCCGCTATCTTAACGTTTCGACCCCGGAAGAGCTGGCTCTTCACTGTATGGAAGGCATTGACCCAGAGTTCGCTCAGGGCGTGCAGCCAGGCGACATCATCGTGGCCACAGCCAATTTCGGCTGCGGCTCATCGCGGGAGCACGCACCACTGGCTATCAAGGGGGCGGGGGTGAGCTGTGTCATCGGCACAACCTTCGCCCGCATTTTCTATCGCAATGCCATCAATATCGGCTTGCCTATCTTGGAATGCCCGGCGGCGGAACAGATCGAAGGGGGGCAAACCCTGGAAGTGGAGCTAGAGACGGGGAAAATCCACAACCTTGATACTGGGCAAACCTTCCAAGCCGAACCGTATCCTGAGTTCATTATAGGTATCATCCGGGCCGGGGGGCTGATCGAATACACACGAAAAGAGCTGGGGAGGTAGCCATGCAAGCCAGGATCGCCGTTCTGCCGGGTGACGGCATCGGGCCAGAGGTAATCGCCGAGGCAGTCAAGGTGCTGAGGAGGGTTGCCCAAACCTACGAGCATGAGTTTGCCTTCGAGGAGGCGCTCATCGGTGGGGCGGCCCTTGATGCAGTGGGGAACCCACTGCCAGTGGAGACCCTCCAACTCTGCCGAGAGAGCGACGCCGTGCTGCTTGGCGCAGTAGGCGGGCCCAAGTGGGATGACCCTCGGGCCGCTATCCGCCCCGAACAGGGCCTCCTGGGCCTGCGCAAGGGCCTGGAACTCTTTGCCAACCTGCGTCCGGTAAAAGTCTACCCCGATCTCTTAAACGCCTCCCCCATCAAGCCAGAAACGATCGCCGACGTGGACCTGCTGGTGGTGCGGGAACTTACGGGGGGCATCTACTTCGGACGGCCCAGCGGGCGAGAACAGTGCCTTGGCTACGAGCGGGCTGTGGACACCATGGTCTATACTACCCCGGAGATCGAGCGGGTGATGCACGTGGCCTTTAAATTGGCCCGTCAGCGCCGCCGTAAGGTGACCTCGGTGGACAAGGCCAATGTTCTTTCTGTGTCGCGTCTCTGGCGGGAAGTGGCGGACCGGGTGGCTAGGGAATATCCCGATGTGGAGTTCGAGAACATCCTGGTGGACGCCTGCGCCATGTTTCTAGTGCGCCGCCCAGCCAATTTCGATGTCATCGTCACCAGCAACATGTTCGGCGACATCCTCACCGACGAGGCCTCCATGCTGGCCGGCTCGATGGGCATGCTGCCCTCGGCCTCGCTGCGGGAGGACACACTCGGCCTGTATGAGCCCATTCACGGCTCTGCTCCTAAATATACCGGGATGAACGTGGTTAATCCCATTGCCACCATCCTCAGCGGTGCCATGTTGCTTCGCCACTCGCTGAGGCTGGAGGAGGAAGCTGCTGCCGTAGAGGCTGCCGTGGCCGCCGTGCTGAAAGAAGGCTACCGTACCAGGGACATTGCCGAAGAGGGGAAGCAGCCAATCGGCACCCAGGAGATGGGAGACCTGATTGCTGACCAGATTAGAGGTTAGAAATTGGAAGTTCGAAGTCAGAAGATGGTTATCCAACTCTATGACACCACCCTACGAGATGGCACCCAGCGAGAGGGTATTTCCCTCTCCGTGAACGACAAGCTGAAGATTGTCCGCAAGTTGGACGAGCTAGGTGTCCATTATGTCGAGGGTGGCTGGCCCGGCTCCAACCCTAAAGATGCTGAATTCTTCGCCCGGGTCAAGGGGATACAATTGGAGCAAGCCGTCATCACCGCCTTTGGCAGCACGCGACGGGCCGACGTGCTGGTCCAGGATGATCCCAACATCAGGGCACTGCTGGAGGCAGAAACCCGCGCCGTGGCCATCTTCGGCAAGAGCTGGGATCTGCATGTGATCCAGGTGCTCGGCACGACGCTGGAAGAGAATCTCGAGATGATCGCCGACAGCGTGAGCTACCTCAAGGGCCGGGGCCGGGAGGTCATCTACGACGCTGAGCACTTCTTCGATGGCTACAAAGCTGACCCGGCCTATGCCCTGCGCACCCTGCAGATGGCAGAAAGGGCCGGGGCCGAGTGCCTCGTCCTCTGCGACACCAACGGCGGCACTCTGCCCTCGCAGCTTGTGGCCATCATCGAGGAAATGAAGAAGGTCACGTCCACCCCCTTGGGCATCCACGCCCACAACGACGGCGATCTGGCCGTGGCCAACTCCCTGGCCGCTGTGCAGGCGGGCGTCGTCCACGTGCAAGGCACAATCAACGGCTACGGCGAGCGTTGCGGCAACGCCAACCTCTGCTCCATCATCCCCAACCTCAAACTCAAGCTGGGCCACGATTGCATCAGCGACGAGCAACTGCGCCAACTGTCCAGCGTCTCCCGCTACGTCAGTGAGCTGGCCAATCTGGCCCACGACGCCCACCTGCCCTACGTGGGCCACAGTGCCTTCGTCCACAAGGGCGGCATGCACGTCAACGCCCTGGTCAAGTGCGAAGAGAGCTATCAACACGTTGACCCGGCCCTGGTGGGCAACCACAAGCGGGTAGTGGTCTCGGAGCTTTCGGGCAAGAGCAACATCGCCTACAAGATCGAGGAGTTCGGACTGGACCTCTCCATCAGCCCAGAGCAGGCCCGTCAGGTCCTGCAGCAGATCAAGGATCTGGAGAATCGGGGCTTTCAATTCGAGGGGGCGGAGGCGTCGTTGGAGTTGCTCATCCGCCGGACTCAGCCGGGGTATAAGCCACCTTTCGAGTTGATTGATTTCCACGTGCTGGTGGAGAGCCGCCAGGGCCGGGGGATGCTGGCAGAGGTCGCCATCAAGGTGCGGGTAGGCGATGAGGTCACGCACACCGCTGCTGAAGGCAACGGTCCGGTCAACGCCCTGGACCTGGCCGTACGCAAGGCCCTGCTGCCCTTCTACCCCCAGTTGACTGAGATCCACCTGACCGACTACAAGGTGCGCATCCTGGACAGCGAGGCTGGCACGGCGGCCCAGGTCCGCGTGCTCATTGATTCCACCTGGGGGAGCCGCACCTGGAGCACCGTGGGCAGTTCTACTGACATCATCGAGGCCAGTTGGCAGGCCTTGGCCGATAGCTTGGAGTATGGCCTATTGAACGGGCTCGGGGTTTGACATCCATAACGTCCTGGGCATTGAGGACGCGGAGGAGCTGATCGCCGACCTGGCGCAAGCGCTAGAGAAGATCTACGAGGAGAGCGATGCTGGTGATGCAATTCAGAGGTACAGAAGACAGGGGCGAGGGATTATTTGGGACAACTCACCTCCCACCTTGTCACATCCTTGACCTTTCCGGTGGATTTCCTGGTGAGCTTACAGATCTACTCGACAAGCTGATCATCAACAATCACTCTTACAGTCACCTGGGTCTCGCTCTTGCCCTCCCGCCCCTGCTCGTAGTGAGCGAGGCCAGCGGCCTCAGGATAGGTGACGGGGATGAATT
>JAUWYT010000262.1 GCA_030615705.1 Chloroflexota bacterium | reverse complement strand
GCCTACGTCGCCGCTGGCATCAACTCGGATCACGAGTGCACCACCCTGGAGGAGGCGCGCGAGAAGCTCCGTCTGGGCATGTACATCATGATCCGCGAGGGGACGACGGCCCGTAACCTGAAGGACCTCCTGCCCTTAGTTACCCCCCAGAACGCCCGGCGCTGCATGTTCGTCACCGACGACCGCCACCCCGCCGATCTCTTTGACGAAGGGCACATTGACAGCCTGGTGAAAATGGCTATCGGCCAGGGCCTGGATCCCATTACGGCCATCCAACTGGCTACCATCAACGCGGCGGAGTACTTCGGCCTGCGCCATAGAGGCGCTATCGCCCCCGGCTATCGGGCCGATCTGGTTGCCTTCGACGACTTTGAGAGCCTGCACATCGATAAGGTCTTCAGCGGCGGGAAACTGGTGGCCGAGGAAGGTCGGATAGTGCCTGGCCCTCTCAAGGAAGTTGCCGCGCACGTGCGCGGCTCGGTCAACGTCAACTGGGCCGGGGTTAACCTCAAGATACCAGCCAGGGGGCGGCGGGCCAAGGTCATCGGGGTGATCCCCGATCAGATCGTCACCGAGAAGCTGAGCGAGGAGGTCAAAGTGGAGGACGGGCTGGCTGTGGCCGATGTGGAGCGGGACATCCTGAAGATAGCCGTCATCGAGCGCCACAAGGGCACGGGCAACACGGGGTTGGGCTTCGTGCGGGGCTTTGGCTTGAAGCGGGGCGCCATCGCCTCCTCAGTGGCCCACGACTCCCACAACATCATCGTCGTGGGCACCGACGATGCGGACATGATGGCTGCAGTTGAGTGCGTGGCGGCCATAGGCGGAGGCCTGGCTGCTGTGGAGAATGGTGCGGTGCGTGCTCGCTTGCCGCTGCCCATCGCTGGCCTGATGTCCGACCAACCCCTGCAGATGGTGCGAGAGGAGATGGATGAGCTCCTGGCCGTGGCCCAGGAGATGGGCTCGCGGCTGCACGACCCCTTCATGACTATCAGTTTCCTGGCCCTGCCCGTCATCCCCGCGCTGAAACTTACGGACAAGGGGCTGGTGGACGTGGACCAGTTCAAACTCGTGCCTCTCTTCGAGGATTAGATTTCGGACCGAGCTAAACCCCGGTGCTGGCAGGCTATATCTCATACCCAGCGCCTGCGTCTAGCCAGGCGCTGGAAATAGCGCCCCGACCGAATGACGGCGGGGCGCTTGACTTTGGGCTCGGTGTGCAGCGTGGCATTTCAATGTTAGCGCAGCTAACTATTCAGGTACACCCATCACGTAGGGGTAAGGCTTGCCCTTACCCGACGCCGGACAACTCGACGCAAACCGCTGCCAACCGAGGGCAACCGCAAGGGATTGCCCCTACTTCTCGATGCCGAAGAAGGCTTCGATCACCTGGCGGAAGATGGGAGCGGCCACCTTGACCCCATCGCCACCGTACTCCACGATCACGGCTACAGCGATTTGAGGATCATCGGCCGGGGCGTAACCGGCGAACCAGGCGTGGGGTTCATCAATACCCGTTTCAGCAGTGCCCGTCTTCCCGGCCACAGACACGTCCAGACCCCGGAACGCTTTGCGAGCTGTTCCGTAGTGACTTGCAGCGACGCCCACCAGGCCCTCCCGGATGGCTGCTAAGTGCTCCGGGCTTACGGGAAGCTGGCCCATAACTTGGGGTGCGAAGAACTCCTCCGGCTCCCCTGGGGAGCCGGCCACTTTGAGGAGGATTTGCGGCCGGTAGATGGTACCCCCGTTGGCTACAGCGGCCAGCACGTTGGCTATCTGCAGAGGCGTGGTCAAAAGATAGCCCTGCCCAATGGCTACGTTCACTGAGTCGCCTGGTGCCCACCCGTCGCCTATGGCCATTCTCTTCCAGGCATCGTCGGGTACCAGGCCCGTTGCCTCGTCGAGCCCCTCCAGGCCGGTGGAGGCCCCCAGCCCGAATCGGCGGGCGTAGTCGGGCAGCAGCCCCAGGTCGAGGTTGTGAAGTGCCAAGCCGATGTCATAGAAGGCCACATCGCACGAAACGATGAGGGCTTGGACAAGATTGATCTGGCCGTGGCCGGTCTCCACCCAACAGGTCTTTGCCCAATCGGGGCCCAAGCCCTCCCAGAGACCGGTGCAGGTAAAGGTGGATCGGGGGATGAAACCGCCTGCCTCCAGGGCAGCAGTCATGGTCACGATCTTGAAGACTGAAGCCGGAGGATATACCCCTTGCACAGCCCGGTTGACCAGAGGGCGGCCGGGGTCATTGGCCAGGGCCTGCCACTCCTCGAGGCTGAGGCCCGAGGCGAAAGCGTTGGGGTCGAAGGTCGGACAGCTTACCATAGCCAGAATCCGGCCGCTGTTGGGATCGAGAGCCACGATAGCCCCTGCTCTGTCCGCCAGGGCCGCCTCGGCAGCTTTCTGTAGCTTACTGTCCAGAGTCGTATAAATATCGAGGCTCGGCACCTGGGTTCGTTCCTTGAGGATTGCCACTGGCGTCCATGCTGGCGTGACGACCGTTAGGATTGCTCCCCGTCGGCCAGCAAGATGGTTTTCGCCCCAACGCTCCAAACCGGACTTGCCCACCAACTCCTCGCCCCGATAGCCCCTGGCCTTCCAACGCTCCAGCTCGTCCGGGCCTATAGCGCCCATGTAACCCACAGCGTGAGGGGCTATGCCCCCCTCAGGATATGAGCGCACCACTTTCTCCCTGAGGGACAAACCGTGCAGCTCCGAGAGAGCATCATGATGGGTTTGGCCCAGCTCCAGGGAGATCTCCTTGAGGGGCACGAACCAGTGGGGGGCGGCGTTGGCGTACCTGGCCTTGATGACGGCGGGGTCCAGGGCCAGGATAGGGCTGAGTTCTGCCAGGAGCCTGTCCTCATCTTCGATCTCGCCAGGCACCACCCCCACGGTGACCACTGTCTTGTTTATGGCGAGGCCCTCACCGTTGCGATCGAAGATGTTGCCACGCGCAGGTATCTGCTCGATCCTTCGCAGCAGGTTCCCGCCTGCTAGCTCTTTGAAGATAAGCCCCGCCGACCAGTTCACTCCCCAGCGGCCGCCCGTTTGTCCTTGATCAGACTTCGGCGAGACTTCGGTGAGCCGTTCGGCTGAGCTGACCGTCGAAGCCTCAGCCGAACCGCTCAGTCGAGCCGAGGTCCACGACAGGGTCATCACGTTCTCGGCCTCGATGGGGCCTACTGAGCCGGTTTCCATGATCACGTGATAGGCCACCTGAGCTTCGGCGCCATCCTGAAGAGCCGAGCGGACATCGGTCGAGATCGAGGTGATGGCGGCCTCAGCAGCCACATCCCCATAGAACCTGGCGAACTCCTCAGGGCCGATGGTCGTTTGAGCTGATGGGGAGAGGAGTGCATACATGGCTCCGTAATCGCTTCGCTCCCAGGACTCCAAGAAGGCTCGGGCTGTATCCTCGGCTTCCAAGGGTATGG
>JAUWYT010000184.1 GCA_030615705.1 Chloroflexota bacterium | reverse complement strand
CAGGCCTGAAGATGATAGTAGCCGGGCTGGTTTCCATCTTGTTGAGCTACTTTTTGAAGGTTGGGGGTTCGTAGGCCAGCGCCCCATGTCCTCCCAATGGACGTATCCGTTCGGCGTATACGTCCGGGTAGGGGCAACCCTTGTGGTTGCCCTCGCTTGGCTGAACGGTCCGCCATCGCCCGTGTCTTTGCACCTCTTTGGCCAGGCGGTCCTGATTGGCAAGATCGAGATGCTCATGCCCAGGATTGTGGAGGCTTTGCAGGAAAAGGGCTATAAGGCTGAGGCAGCAGATCTACGGCAAGAAGTGGAGGCGCGTTTAGCTGAGGCTCCGCCTGGGCGACGGCCACCGCCTGGAGCACGTCCCTCCAGATGGCCTTCTTTTGCCAGGCCGCCGATGGCACGCCGGGAATTACCTGGCAAGTGTTCGGCCTGCGGCGCACCCGTCAAGCCTGACGATATAACCTGGCTCGACCCTTACACCGCTGAGTGCCCGTGTTGTGGCTCGGTTCTAAAAACCACCTAAGGTAAGGCGGGGACAGGAAAATAGCGAAGGGGGAATCATAATGCTTGACGTCAAGACCATGGCTGATACCTTGACGGCCAGTCGTTTCCTCTTGGCTCTAGTCATTTTCTGGCTGGGGTTAAGGATAGGCCAGCCTGCTCTACCGACCGTCACCCTGGCCCTAGTGTTGGGGTGGGCCAGCGACCTGCTGGATGGCGCCTTAGCCCGGCGTGACCGCAATCAGAGGCATACCTGGTTGGGGGACAGCGATCTAAGCGTGGACGTCTGTGTTGCGCTGGGGCTGCTTTGTTATCTTACCTTCAGCAACTATGTCTCGCCAGCCATTGCCCTGAGTTACATCCTGATGACCGGCGCTCTGATCTGGCGTTTTCGCTCCCGTGCCCTGGCTATGGCTGCCCAGGCTCCCGTCTACGCCATTCTGCTCCACCTTGCTCTGCGTGATGCCCCGCCCTATGGAGCTTTGGCTGTGGGCTGGATCGTGCTGACGGTGATCGTGACCTGGCCCCGCTTCCCCAAAACGGTGGTCCCGGAGTTCCTCCAGGGGATGCGGGAGCTAGGCAGCGATGACGGTGATTAAAGAGCGTCACTCCGCGACGCCAGGGGGTGATTGTTCCAAATCCGCCAGCAGCCCTCGCACCTCCGTGGGAATAACCAACACCACCTCGTCCTCGTGCCGTCCTTCGAAGAGCCGGCCGTGTAGGCCCAGGCGGCCGATAGTCGTCTCTGGCTCGTGGTAGTGGCAATATAAGCTTTCCTCAGGGTCGTCCCCCATACTTTCGACTGACCTCATCGTAGGGCACCATCCCGCCTTGTGCTAAGACAAGGCCTAGCGCTTGCCGGTCCTCACTCCACCTACTGAACGAAAGTCATCGATCCGGTCAACATGAGAGCTAGCCCGGCCAGAGCGTGGGTCAGCCAAGGGGCAACGATGTTGCCTGTGCGTTGGAAGATATAGCCAAACAGGAGCCCCATCCCGGTGGTAAAGAGCATTCCAGAAACTGACATAATCGGCACAATCTGCGCCTGCTCGAAGCGAGGGCAGAGATGCCACAGGGCAAAACTGATGGACGTCACAATCAATCCGGGCCATAGGCCTGGCGCATCCTGAAATCGCGGTTGTAACCAACCTCGGAAGAGAAACTCCTGGAAGGGCGACATAATCAGAACCCAGATCGGTATGCCAACAGCCAATTGTAGCCAGAACAAGGGCGCAGTCTGCCTGTCACCCGTCGTGAACCATTCGATTGCCAGAAGCAACAAACCCGTTGCCAACCCCCACAGCAAGGCTTGACTCAGATTGCGTCGCGTAAAGCCCATCCTAGCCCAATCCCGCGTGCGCCACGACGCCCAGAGCAAGGGAAATGCTATCCCGCCGACTGGTACCAGAAGCCAAACGAGCGGAAAGAGGCGACTCAGCGCACTCAGGCCGCAGAAGGCGACAAGAGCAATGAGTGCCTCGGTCGATGATTTTCACTTCGTTCCTTGCGGAATCTGTTCTTTCGAGTTTAATTGATTGTTCATTTCCCTCTTTCCTTTCGGCTTGCGCCCGAAGTCTATGATTTCCTCCCTATCGCGCCGTAGACCGACCGGCAACCCAACCGGTAGAAAACGCAGCCTGCAGGTTATAGCCGCCGGTGTCGGCGTCTACGTCCAGCACCTCGCCAGCGAAATAGAGGCCCTCCACCAGGCGTGAAGCCATCGTGCGCGGGTCAACTTCTCGCGTATCCACCCCACCGGCGGTGATGATTGCCTCCGTAAAAGGGCGGTACCCGGTCACCTCCAGACGAAAATCCTTCAACCACATCCGTAGCCGCTTGCGCTCCTGAGCCGTGATCTGGTGCCCAGCCTTTTCGGGTACGATGCCCGTCAAATCTATACAAACCGGGATCAGCTTTCTGGGGAGCAACCCTTTGAGCCAGGTGCGAAACTGCTGCTTGCCATGCGCATCCAGGTCGCGGAGAAGACGCGCATCCAGCTTGTGCTCGTCGAGAGCTGGCTTGAGATCAATGGAAAGGATCACTCTCTGGCCCAGGCGCAGCGCGTCTACAACCTGCCTGCTCAGGGAGAGGATGATCGGCCCAGAAAGGCCAAAGTGGGTAAAGAGCATTTCGCCAAATACCTTGGCCTGCTTTTTCCCATTGACCCACACCCGGACGGTCACGTTGCGCAGGCTCAGGCCTTGCAACCTGGGGGCCACGCCGCCCGCTGTTTCCAGGGGAACCAGCGCCGGCCGAATCGGCACGATGGTATGCCCCACCGATTCGGCCAGCCGATACCCATCCCCCGTTGACCCGGTGGCAGGGTAAGACACCCCGCCAGTAGCAACGATCACGGCATCCGCGCGATAAACCCGCCCACGGGATGCGTGCACCCCGACCACCCGTCCTCCCTCGACGAGCAACCGCTCCACCGGCGATTGGGTCCGCAGAGTCACGCCGCGTTCGCCAACCCACCGCACCAGCGCATCCACCACGTCCTGGGCCCTTCGACTGCGCCCCGCCCTGAGCGGGACGAAGGGCTCAGGACAGGCCTGACCACTGGCTGGAAAGACCCGTCCGCCTCGTTCGGTCACAGTACGCACTCCCAGCTCTTCAAAAAAAGCCACGAGGTCAGAGACGAAAAACCGGGAAAAAGCCTGGCGAAGGAAACGCCCATTGGGTCCAAAATGCGTGATGAACTCGGACAGCGGAACTACGTTGGTCAGGTTGCAACGTCCCTTGCCGGTGATGCGCAGCTTGCGTCCCGGGCGATCCATCTTTTCGAGAAGCAGCGTTTCGGCCCCCAGTTCGGCGGCCTGCCCGGCGGCCATCAAGCCGGCTGGGCCTCCTCCGACCACGATCACCTGACGTCCTGTCATACACCACTCAATACGCCGATTCATTCCGCTCGAAACAGGAGTGAGCCGATCAAGACAATCACTCCCATGAAAGTGAAGGCATAGGTCAGCGAAAAGTCGCCGATGCGGCCAATCAACAAACCCATGAGAGCAACGTAGAGCCCCGAAAACATACTGATCAAAGACAAGACCGTGGCCCTGTTCTTGCTCTCGATGTGCTTATTCAAATGGCCGGAGAAGATGGGGCCTTTCAGGCTCATCGAGCCAACCAGAGTGCAGAACGCCAAAACCGAGAACACCGGATGCAGAGCCACGGCCATCACCAGGTAAAGAACGGCAGGCAAGCTGGTGGCCAGCAGCAAGCTTGGATTAGCGCCCAGCCGCGCTTCCAGCCAGTAAGCGTAGCGTGCGACAACGATGCTGATGCCAGAAGCCAGCGCTAGCGCCAGTCCAAGCCAGATTGGTGGCACACCGACGTTGACAAAACGGGGTTGGTAGAAGTTCAACAGATAGTTGCTGAAGGGAATGGTCGCCAGTGCCAATAGCACGAGGCGGCGAAACGGCTTGTTGTTCTTCAGCATTTTGACGCCATCCACCAGCAGCTTGAGCGGACTATCACCGTCCCTATGCTCGACTTCGGTTTGTGGTTCTCGAAGTGTCAAGCTGACCAGCCAGCCGACAGCAACCGCACAGGCGGTGACGGCAATGGCCAGGACAAACCGCTCTTGCGTGAGATTGACAACGAACAAACCGCCAACCGCAAAGGCAAGCAGATTTGCCAACCGCTGGAACGAGCTAATGAAGCCCACTGCTTTACTCATCTCATCTTGGCGCCCCTTCGCCTTCAGCGAATCGTAAACGAGGGCTTCGACACAGCCTGAGGCAAAGGCGAAACCAAGCCCCCCTATCATCGCCGCGAGGGCAAAGGGCCAATAGCTATCAGCAAAGATATAGATCACCTCGCCCAGCACCTGGAGCGCCAGGGCAATATTGATCGAGCGTTTGCGGCCTAAACGATCGGCGATGACGCCGGTCGGGACTTCGGTCACAAACATCGTGCCGACGATAATGCCCCAGAACGAGTTGATTTGAACGTAGTTCAAGTTCTTGCTTTGCAGGTACAAGGTGCCGACAGGTATGTAAAAGTAGAGTGTGGCGAAAAAGTAGGCAATCGCCAGCTTGGTTATGTTGCCCCATCCAAAGGGGAGCA
>JAUWYT010000026.1 GCA_030615705.1 Chloroflexota bacterium | reverse complement strand
GTCCTCAGCCCAGTAGGGGCAGTGACTGCACAGAATGCGGGCCTCCCACACGAAGAAGAAGAACAGCATGTAGCCAACCCAGCCGACGAGATACCAGCCAAATCCGCCCCGTATCATCCCGGCGACGACAGCAATCGCAGGTGGCAGGAAACCAGCCAGGAAGTACAACAGGTCACCCCAGTTAAAGCGGCAGTTCAGCGTGTCGCCGATGGGACAATCCGCACACCCGGAATCGTCCTGCCAGGTGCAGATGCCGAACGGCTTCCTATCCCTGTGCTCGTGCTCTTCGCACCGGCGATTACGCCAATCACGTCCCGGCATCCCGTCGTTGTCCTTTCTCCGTCAGCGCCCACACCCGCGTTGGCCCACCCACGGCGCAGGTCTCGGCCAGGGAGCAGCCGGTGCATTGGGACTCGCAATCACTAGCCACCGGTCGCAGGTATCCCCGCCGCGCCAGGTCCTCGATCATCTGCCCCAGCAGCCCCTGGCTCACCCCAAGCTCACGCGCCAGGTCGGCGTAGCTGTGCACGCCGCCTTCAGTCACCAACTCCAGCAATCTCTGCAACACCTCACACCCCCCATCCCACCAGCATGGCCCCCTGATAGATGGCAATGCCCACGGCAAAGGACACCACCAGGAGCAGGGCCACGCTGAAGGCCGTCCAGCGCCAACTCGCTGTCTCCTGCCGGACGGTGGCCACCGTGGCCACGCAGGGGATGAAGAGCATCTGCACTGCCAGGAAGGCCAGTGCCGCTGCCGGAGTCAGCACCCCAGACAGGGCCTCGGCCAGACGCGCCCCCTCCTCGCCCGTGCTGTAGAGAACGCCAAGGGTAGCGATGGTGTTCTCCTTGGCCACGAAGCTGGTCAGCAGCGCCACCATCATCTGCCAGCCCAGGCCCATCAGCGCTCCCAACGGCCCCAGCAGCCGCCCAATGGCTGCCAGGTAGCTGGACTCGATCTCCCCGCCGGGCAGGACCGAGAGAGCCCAGACCACCACTGAGACGACCAGGATAATGCTGCCTGCCTTCTTGAGGAAGGCCACCAACCGCTGCCACACCGAGAGACAGATGGTGCGGGCGTTGGGCAGGTGATATAGCGGCAGCTCCATGATGAAGGCCACGTGCTCGCCCCCCAGCACCAGCTCATGGAGCGCAATACCTATGATCGCCAGCATCACTAAGCTGAGCCCCACCAGCCCCCCGGCGACCAGTGCGGCGTAGGGGCCGAAGAAAACCGGCGCTAGCACGGCGACCACGGCCATCCGCGCCGTACAGGGCACCAGGGGAGCTACCAGGATGGTCAAAAGCCTTGCCCGCTCCCCCTCTACCACCCGCGCCCCCATCACCGCCGGCACGTTGCAGCCAAATCCCAGGAAGAGGGGCAGAAAGCTCTTGCCGTGCAACCCCATCAGGTGCATGAAGCGGTCCATGACGTAGGCCGCCCGAGCCATGTACCCCACGTCCTCCAGCAATCCTAGGGCAGTAAAGAAGATAACCAGAATGGGCAGGAAGGTGATCACCATCCCTGCCCCGCCGATCACCCCATCGGCCAGGAACCCCACCAACCAGGCTGGCGCACCATTCAGAGCCGAGCGCACCCATTCCGCCCCGGCCTGCACCAGGTAGGTGTCCAGCAGCTCCTGCAACGGCGCGCCTATGGTGTAGGTCAGCCAGAAGATCAGGCCCAGCATCCCCAGCAGGATGAGCAGCCCCCAGAAGGGGTGGGTTGCCCAGCGGTCCAACCTCTCGGTGAGGGTGATCTGCCCGACCCTGGGGCGGGCCACAGCGGCGCGGATCATCCTCCCTATCCACTCGTAACGGCCACCGGCCACGGCCAGGATGGCATCCTCATGCTGCATCAGGATAGCGTGCATCTCCTGCCAGCAAGCCTCGTCCAATCGCTCTTTTATCATGGAGGTGATCTCCTCATCACCCTCCAAGAGCTTGAGAGCCACCCAGTCCTCCGGGTAGGGCGCCGGCACAGCCCCGGCGATGAGTCGCTGCAGCTCAGCCAACACCATCCGGTGGTCTTCCCGGATCTCAGGTCGGCTGGGGGCATAAGTGCCCTCACACTGGGATACCCGGTCCACAGCCTCCACTAGCTCTCTCACTCCCTGATTCTTGGTAGCCACCATAGGCACCACTGGCAGGCCCAACGCTGCCTCCAGCACATGGGGCTCAATGTGCATTCCCTGCTGCTCGGCCACGTCCATCATGTTCAGGCCCAGAACCACCGGTGCTGGCAAGGAGAGGAGCTCAGCCACCAGATAGAGGTTGCGCTCCAGGGCGGCGGCGTCTACGATGGCCACCACCACGTCGGGCCGCTCCTTGATGATGTAGTCGCGGGCGATTCGCTCCTCGAGAGAGTTGGCGGTCAGGCTATAGGTGCCGGGCAGGTCCACGATGCGCACCTTGGTGCCGTTGTAGTTATAGGTGCCGGTCTTCTGCTCGATGGTCTTGCCCGGCCAGTTGCCCACGTGCTGGCTGAGGCCGGTCAGCAGATTGAATACAGTGGACTTCCCCACGTTGGGCTGCCCGGCCAGCGCCACGGTGATCTGATTGCGGATTTTGGACTTTGGACTTTGGATTTTGGATTTTGAATCTTGGATTTGGTCATTATCCATTGGTCGTTCTCCCCACCAGCACCTTGGCCGCCTCGCCCCGTCCCAAAGCCACCCGGGTGTCCCGCACCAGGACGATGAGGGGGCCACGGCCGAAGTTCTGCACCATGGTCACCTCGACCCCAAGGGTGAAGCCCAGCGCAGCCAGGCGGCTCATAAATCCCCGCCCCCCGGCTAACTGACGCACCACCCCCACCTCGCCGGGGGCCAGTACGCTCAACGGTATTCGCTCTTCATTCATGAAGGCCCTCCTACTTTTGCCAAGCATTTGCAATTCAACACACCAAAAAAGAAGCGGTCACAGTGGCCGTACTACGATCTGTGAGGCCAGCTCTCGCCCCAAGACGTGTCGCGCTTCTCCGACCTGCACCGTCAGCGGGCCCTGGAAAGGAGCCGCTACCTCGACCTGGACCGTGACCTGGGGTTTCAGACCCAGGGTAGCCAGATACCGCAACAGGGCGTCGTCTCCCTCCGGCACGCGCAGTACTCTCGCCCTTTGTCCTGCCGTGAGTTCGGCCAGCGGACACCCGGCCTCGACGGCCATCTCCCCCTCGGCTGTCGGCATTGGGTGGCCGTGAGGGCAGGTCTTCGGCTCGCCGAGAAGCTGGGCCAGCCGTTCCTCCACCAGGGGCGAGGTGGCGTGCTCCAGCCGACAGGCTTCCTCGTGCACCTGGTCCCAGGAGAGATCCAGCACGTCTGTCAGCAAGCGCTCCCACAAGCGATGGCGGCGGATCACTGCCAGGGCCTTGGCCTGGCCCGCCGGGGTCAGCGATACCCCCTTGTAGGGCTCATAGAGGACCAGCTTCCGTTCGACCAGCTTCCTGACCATCTCGTTGGCCGACACAGACGAGATCTCCAAGCACTCGGCCAGGGTGGAGAGAGCGACCGGCTGTCCTTCTTCCCCGAGCTTGTAAATTGCCTCCAGATACTCCTCAGCACTCTCAGTGACCATCGGCTTCTCCTTAGAATAATAGGCATACCCAGATACCCTCTTAAGGCATGCCTAATTATACACCTTTTGCTCACCGATGTCAAGTGCCCGTATTCATTCATGTAAAGTGCTGTCCAACAGGAGGACTGATGGGTATGTGGGCAACTCTCCGCTACGCTCCGAGTTGCCCACATACCCACAACCCCTACTAGGACGAGAGGAGCGGACAGCTTGGTAACATTCTCTTTTGCCTCTGGCCCAGAGGGACCGAACGATCGCCTTTCGGTAACATTCTCATTTGACTTGACACTGGAGCGGACGCACTGCACCTTCCACTTCGCTCAGATCTCCACCAGACCTCCACGCGCAGCCAGGTGATGAGCCATCGCTCAATTACTCGTCACTGCACCGCCCTGGCCACCAGCCTCTCCCACTCCCGATCCACGTTCTCCTGGATGAACTCGATGTCCTCCTCGGTGAGGTGGCTGAAGCGGCCCTGAAGCTTGACGTACTCCCGCACCGGCACCTCCCGCTTAGGCCAGACGGTGATGGTCCACTTCTCCCCGTTCTCCACCTCGTAGAGGGGGAAGACCTTGCTCTCCACGGCCAAACGCGAGATTCGGATGGAGTAGGCGGGCTCCATCTTCCAACCAGGCGGACAGGGGGAGAGAATATGGATGAACTTGGCCCCGCGGATTCCCTTGGCTTTCTGGAACTTGCGCACTAAGTCCTCAGGATAGGCGACCGTGGCCGTAGCAGTGTAGGGGATGCGATGGGCGGCCATGATGGCCACGATGTCCTTTTTGGGCGTCTCCTTGGGATGCTGCACGGGCGTGGTGGTCGTCCAGGCTCCCCAGGGCGTGGCGGAAGACCGCTGGATGCCGGTGTTCATGTAGGCCTCGTTATCGTAGCAGGCGTAGATGAAGTCCTCGTTTCTCTCCACTGCACCGGAGAGGGCCTGTAAGCCAATGTCGAAGGTGCCGCCGTCGCCAGCCCAGGTCAGCACCGTAGTCTCCGTATCCCCCTGTACCTCCAAGGCGGCCTTAATCCCCGCTGCCGCGGAGCCCCCCGTCTCGAAGGCGGTGTGCATCAAGGGGACCTTCACCGAGGAGTAAGGGAAGGCCCCAGCGATAATAGACCAGCAGCAGGCGGGGATAACGAGGATCGTCTTCTCGCCCAAGGCCTTCAATGCCAGGCGCATAGAGAGCGACCCTCCACAGCCTGGGCAGGCCAGATGGCCGGAAAGCAGAAGTTCCTCATCGGGTATAGCGTAGCTCACGATTAACCTCCAATTGGCAAATGGCAAATGGCAGATAGCAGATGGGAAATTGCTATCAGCTATAAGCTATCGGCCATCAGCTATTCTTGACTTCTCTCCAGATTATCTCCATCTCAGGTGTGTCGTGCTCAAAGGTATACTCGGCGATGCCCCGGATTGACGCGGGGGTAACGTCCCTGCCGCCAAGCCCGATGATGAAGCCAAAGATAGGCGGCCGATGTGACCCGTTGTAGAGAGCCGATTTTATTTCCTCGGCGAAGATACCACCGTGGCCAAAGGAGATGTTGCGATCTATGACCGCCACTTTGCGAGCACCTGCCAGAGCCTCTCGAACATCCTTGGTAGGGAAGGGACGAAACATGCGCACTTTGAGAAGTCCCACCTTGTAGCCCTCCTCTCGCAGCTCGTCAACGACCACCCTGGCCGTGCTGGTGATAGTAGCAGAGGCCACCAGGACCACCTCTGCATCTTCCAGGCGATATTTCTCCACCAGGCCATAGCTACGTCCGAAGATCTCCCTGAACTCCCCATCAGCCTGGCGAGCCACCTCCACAGCCTCCTCCATTGCCTTCTGGATCTTGTAGCGTAGCTCCATGTAATGGGGAGGCGCCACCATAGCACCAAAGGCGTGAGGATCGCCAGGATCGAGCTTGTATCGAGCATCATAGGGGGGCAAGTACCTATCCACCAACTCCTGGTCTGGTATATCTACAGGCTCCTGGGTATGGGAGAGGACGAAGGCATCAAGTACCAACATGGTGGGCAGGAGGACCTGTTCGGCGATTTTGAAAGCTTGGATGACACTATCTAACACTTCCTGATTGCTCTCGCAGTAGAACTGCAGCCACCCTGTGTCCCGCTGAGCCAGGCTGTCGGTCTGCTCTGTCCAGATGGACCAACCGGGGCCCATGGCCCGGTTGACGTTGGCCATGACGATGGGAAGCCTGGCCCCAGCCGCCCAGTGGAGCATCTCGTGCATCAGGGCCAATCCGTGCCCCGACGTAGCGGTGAAAGCCCGCGCCCCAGCCGATGAGGCACCGATGCAAGCAGCCATGGCCGAGTGCTCGCTTTCCACTTTGATGAACTTGGCGTCCAAAAGCCCCTCAGCCCAGAACTCCGACAGCATCTCTACGATCTGGGTCTGCGGGGTGATGGGATAGGCAGCGATAACCTGGGCCCTGGCCAGCTTTGCTCCGTAGGAGACAGCGTGATTGCCCATGATCACTTTTTCCATTTTATCTCCTTCTCGATGGATATGGCATAGCGGGGACATTCCTCGGCGCAGACGCCACATCCCTTGCAGTAGTCGTAGTTCACCTCATAGCCCGCGCCATTCAGGCGGGCAAGGGGCACGGGATAGGGAGGAGCCACCAGGCGAGCGATGGCTACGTCAGGGCAGAAGATTAAGCAAGTATCGCACAGGTTGCAGGTCCCGCAATTGAAGCACCGCTCGGCCTCGGCTTGAGCTTCCTCTTCGTTGAAGCCCAGGTTCACCTCCCCGTACTGAGCCCAGCCGAAGTATTCGAAACCGCTCACTCTCTCTTCGATAGGCCTCTGGGGCTGTTCAGTCCGCTCTATCTCCTCGAAATAAGCCGGGTTCAGATCGTCGAAGCGGACGATAGCAGGATCCATATCTTTAGGAACGGCATGGACGGCTTCGTCTATTGGTGGGAAGCCCGAAAGCTCCTCGCCCCTGAGGTATTTGTCAATAGCCAGGGCGGCGCGTTTTCCGGAGCCGACGGCGTGGGCCACAGTGCCGAAGGGCGTGGCGACATCTCCCCCGGCGAAAATCCCGGGCCGGGTCGTCGCCCCGGCCGCGTCGATGAAGATGTGCCCTCGCCTGACCTCTATCAGCCGCTGTTCACCAGTTTCCAGAAACGAGGTGTCCGCTTCCTGGCCAATGGCGGGGATGACAGTGTCTGCTTTGAGGGCGTACTCAGAGCCCGCGATGGGCATGGGACGACGCCGCCCACTCTCATCTGGCTCCCCTAATTCCATCTTCACGCACTTCAGGCCCATTACCCAGCCGTTTTCAGTCAGCAGTTCAATAGGAGCCGATAGGTAGCGAATCTTAACACCTTCCGCTAGGGCTTCCTCGATCTCCCCAGCGATGGCTGGCATCTCCTCCCGCGAGCGGCGGTAGAGGATCGTTACTTCGTTCGACCGAGGCTCACGAACGTCTGATCCCAAGCGCAATGCCGAGCGGGCGGCGTCTACGGCAGTGTTGCCTCCGCCGATGACCGCTACACTGGGGCCCACCTGGACCTCTTCACCTAAATTCACCCTCTTGAGTAACTCCAGGCCGGGAATGACCCCCTCAGCATCCTCGCCCGGGACGTTCAGCTTGCGACTCTTTTGGAGCCCCACCGCGATGAAGATAGCCTGGTAATCTTCTAAATCAGACAGCTTGAAGTTATCGCCAAGGCGCATGTTGGTCTCGATCTCCACCCCCAGGGCTTCGATGTCGGCGATCTCCCGCTCCAACACCTCGCGGGGCAGGCGATACTCTGGGATGCCCACCCTCATCATCCCTCCCACGACGGGCAGGGCCTCGAAGACGGTGACGGGGTAGCCACGGAGAGCGAGGTGGTAGGCGCAGGCGAGGCCGGCGGGGCCAGAGCCGATGATGGCGATTTTAGCGTCGTAGCGCTTTGACGCTTGGACGCTTGGACGCTGAGACGCTGTATGATCGGCCAGGAAGCGCTCCAGGGTGTGGATGGCTATCGCACCCCCTAACTCCCTGCGGTTACATTCGCTCTCGCAAGGATGGGGGCAGACCCGCCCGCAAACCCCTGGGAAAGGGTTCTCCTGCATGATCAGTTCCCACCCCTCTTTGTACTTCCCCTCCTCAATCAGAGCCAGATAGCCGACGATGTCTTCCCCGGCAGGGCAGTCGTGATTACAGGGAGGGGTTTTATCCACGTATAGGGGCCGGATATACCTCCAGCTACCGGTCTTGTTGACCAAGGTCGTTCCGAGGGACATAGGGAGGTAAGGCATATCGGCTTCGGTTTTGAACACAATTTCTTCGGTCATCGTTTCTCCTTTACAAGAAACGTCGTAGCGCCTCAGCGATGGCGCGTTGACGCTGCGACGCTAAGACGCTACGACGCTGTTATAGGCTTCTCGGGTAGCGGCGACGTTCTCCTCTGGTTTTAGAGGCACAGACTCGCGCACAGCCTCGGCGAGGGCCTCCAGACCCACTATGCCCGTGGCCTTGGCAAAGGCTCCCAGGATGGCCGTGTTGACGATTGGCGCGCTCTTAGGCCCCAACTTGTACTTGATGGCGATGGATTGAGCGTCAATGGTGGCCACCCGGTACCTGGCCGGCAGGTCGAAGGTGGCAGGGTCCTGCTCGCTGTTGATGAGGATCCAACCACCTTCTTTCAAGCCGGCGGTAACATCCACAGCTTCGAGCAAAGTCGGATCCAGCACTACGACGTGATCGGGCTCGTAGATCTGGCACCGGATTCGAATGGGCTGATCGTCAATGCGAGTGAAAGCCATAACTGGCGCGCCTCGCCGCTCCACACCGAAGGCCGGGAAGGATTGCACGTACTTGCCTTCTTTAAAGACAGCAACCGCTAGCACCTTGGAGGCGATAACCGCCCCTTGGCCGCCGCGGCCGTGTATCCTGATCTCAATCATGCCTTTCCCCCTTCTCCGCTGACGGAAAGCCCTGGCATGTCTTACAACCTCCTTGTTGTTCTATTGATCTGTTGATTTATGAACCTGTCGTCAAGCCACCAGAATCCCAACGGCCAGGGAGGCAAGTTTGGCCTCCGGGGGGTCGGCGCGGGAGGGCATTGCCAGGGGACACTTGCCCCCTACCACCACGCTGGCCATTTTGCCTTTGGCAAAGTAGGTGATGGTCTTCGCCAGGAGGTTGCCAGCCTCGATGTCGGGCACAATTAGTATATCAGCCTGGCCGGCCACATCGCCCTTAATGCCTTTTATGCGCGCCGAATGAGGGGAGATGGCGATGTCCAGGGCCATGGGGCCATCCACGATGCCGCCCTTGATCTGCCCCCGCTGGGCCATCTTGGAGAGCTTGGCTGCATCTACGCTCAGGGGGACCTTGGGGTCTACCGTCTCCGTGGCTGCGAGGATCGCCACTCTAGGCTCCTCGATGCCTAGCCGATGAGCAACCTCGATAGCGTTCTGGATGATAGCCGCCCTCTGCTCCAGCGTGGGCGAGACTACGACGCCGATGTCACTGACCATGAGCAGCCGATCAAGGCCCGGAATCTCGAAAACGCCGACATTGGTTAGAAGTCGCCCATTACGTAAGCCCTTCTCTCTATCCCTTGTACTGAGCGGCTCGACTGAGCTCGCCGAAGTCCCAGCCGAAGTAAGGGCAGCTTCGATGAGATGACGGGGCTGAGCCAGGCCGTTCATGGCTAAGTCCGCCTGGCCATTTTTGACTAGTCCCACGGCTCGACGCGCTGCCAGTTTGGGATGGGGCTCGTCAATAACAGTCATACCAGCCAGATCAATGTCCCTTTCCTTGGCCATACCCGTTATAGCCGCCGAGTCGCCAACCAGAATAGGGTAGGCCAGGCCCTCCTTCTGCGCCTCTCTGGCGGCCAGCAAAGTGGCTGGATCATGGGCAGCGACGATGGCCACTCGCCTTGGCCCCTTTCTCTTAGCCATTTCGACGAGCTCGACGAAATTCTTAATGGCCACGCTGATCCTCTAGCAGCTTTCTGCGTACAACAGCCGGGAGTTCAGCCGCCACACAGGGGCTGCAACATCCCAGCCGCAACAAAACATAACCTGCAAATGCAAAGAACCATTGCAAATACCCGCGATAGCGCAGTCGGGTGTGATGGGGACTAGGCCTCTCTTTGCTCCTGAATTTGACTCCACACGCAACAACGTCTAGCGAGGTTGGTTACAATGTTCCGGTAGGCAATGCAAACCATAAACATGCTTTTCAGCTCTGTCTTGGCCTCTATACAATTCACGGGGATGGGGAAGGAAGGAAAATAACCACAATCATGGTAGACACACCCAACAGTATCAGAGAGAGTACAAGAATCCGATCGCCCCACGTGAGTCCCTTCCAAGTCGGCTGAGGCTTACTGTACAAGGCAGGTAAGATAGATTTCCCTGGCAAGTATGTACCTTCTTCACATCATTTGAGTGGCTCCTCAATTGATCTCGGGATTTCCATTGCCTCCTCTGATTTCTGGCGCTCTTGCCGGATAAAGGCAATTACGGACACCCATACAACGACAATAGCGATTAGAACAGCGTTCTTGAGATTGACTGACATGTGACCGATAGCAATAGCACCAGCCATTATTGCCATCAGCCCCGTCATGGACAAACCAAAGGCATTAAGAATACTGCGTCGATGTTGTAGGGACTCTTCATGCTGGGATTGATGAACAAACAGCAAAATCTCCCGTTGTTGTTCACTAAGTTCTTCCATCAATAAAACAACCTCCACGATAGATATTGATAGGCCCTGGTCTGCGGCATGGGGCAAGCGGCCTAACTAAGAAACATCCAAATGGCTTGTACCGACGATGCCGTAGAATTCGCTGGCAGCAAGCCTAGCCAGATCATTGTAAACCTCGGAGATATGAGAACGTTCGGTAATCGCTCCGGCGCCCGGCCGCCCTGACTCGCCGGATCCCGTTCAGCTTTGCAGGAAAGGCCGCCGAACTTGGCTTTAGCCCATAGCGCAAATGCGCCTGTTAGGCCATGTGCGCCTGCCTTTGATCGCTCAAAAACGATCTCCTCTGGACATCCTGTAACCTGCCATAACCAGCAAATATCCAAATAGACAGACCCCAGCAATGAACAACATGTCTTGCCAATCCAAAAGGTTGCCTGTATACCCTGTATACAGTATATAGCCGCCCAGCAATATGAACACTATTCCGACAACGAACAGCACGACACCATAGACTTGATGCATAGTTGCTCCTCCTGTTGGCGGTAATTGCTCCGGCGTCTGGCCATCCGACAATAGGTTGCCAGGCGAATCCTGATTCTCACGTCGCCAGCAGCACCCCCAAGGCCATGGAGACCAGTTTAGTCTCGTGGGGATCGGAGCGGGAGGCCACTATGAGAGGAGACTTGCCCCCCACCACAACCCCCGCCATGTTCCCCTTGGCGAA
>JAUWYT010000006.1 GCA_030615705.1 Chloroflexota bacterium | reverse complement strand
ATTGCCGATTGGCTGACAGATGCACAGGAGGCAGTGGTCCGTACGCCGGAAGGCACTGACATGCACTTCAGCCTGGCTGGACGCCAGGGCAGGAATGATCACGGCCTGTACACAGAGAAGGGATCGTGGGGCAATCTGCCAGCCGGGGAAGCCTACATTGCTCCCTTGGAAGGCACTGCTCAGGGACGATTGGTTGTTCCAGCCGGCTGGTATCCGGGGCTGAGGGAGAACATGACGTTGCGCTTTCGGGATGGGCTGGTCTACGCCCTGGAGGGGGGTGGCGCTGTCGGTGAAGACTTCCTGGAGTTGCTGAAGCCGGGAGATGATAGGGAACCCTACCACTCCCGGCGCAACCTGGCCGAGTTGGGGATCGGTACCAACCCCAATGCCTCTCAGCCAGACAACGTCTTGGAGGCGGAGAAGATTCGGGGAACGGTGCACCTGGCCATCGGTGACAACGCCCATATGGGGGGGACGGTATCGGCGGATCTGCACGAGGACTTCGTTTTGCCGCATCCTGATCTTTACCTGGATGGAGAGATTGTCATGCGAGGGGGGCAGTTGGTATGTTCTCGATCTGCCAGTTGATCTACTCGGCCAGCAGGCGGTTGCTTATTCGTGGTCGCCCCCCGCCGCTCCTGCCTTGGGTAGCCAAAGCTCTCTTTTCGTGAACGAAGAGGGCTTTTGTGTATTGGTTTGTGATGTTGACGTTGCGCAAACTTGTGGTATATTATGTACGCTGCTGTTGAATGAATGGAGAGGGAAGATGAGTCAGGAGGTCAAGATGATCAGTGTGGACGAGGCTTTGGAGTATGTTATGAAACACTTCGAGCCGCTCGAGCCAGAGGAGGTGGAGATTCTTGACGCTCTGGATCGTGTTTTGGCTGAGGATGTTTACTCCGATATGGACATTCCCCCTTTTGACAATTCGGCGATGGACGGATATGCCGTGCGGGCGGCGGACACGGTTGGGGCCAGCCACAAAGCTCCTATCACGCTGCGAGTGATCGCCAACCTCGCAGCAGGCTACACCACAGTCCTTGTTGTGGAGGCAGGCACAGCGATCCGTATCATGACTGGAGCACCGCTTCCTGCCGGCGCTGACGCAGTAGTGCGGTTCGAGGAGACTAGCGAGGGATTACCAGCGGACGAGAGAACGGACAGACGGATATTGGACTGGGAACAGGGGGCTTGGATTGAGGTTTTTAAACAGGTTATCGTCGGGGAGAACGTCCGACGAGCGGGGGAGGACATTCATAAAGGAGAGTTGGTTCTAGCTGAAGGCACGATTTTGCGTCCTCAAGAGATCGGCGTGCTGGCCTCGCTGGGGAGGGCCAGAGTTCGTGTGATCCGCCGGCCCCGCGTAGCTATTCTGGCCACCGGCGACGAACTTATCGGCGTTGACGAGCCGCTAGCTCCAGGTAAGATTCGCAACTCCAATGAGTACTCAAACGCTGCGCTTGTCCAGCGCTATGGTGGTATCCCTGTCCGCTTGGGGATAGCGCGTGATGACGTGGAGGAACTGACGGCTAAGATCCGTGAAGGTTTGGCTGAGAGGGTTGACCTCTTCCTCACCTCGGCCGGTGTATCGGTAGGCGACTATGACGTGGTCAAGGACGTGCTGGGTGCTGAGGGAGAGATGCACTTTTGGCAGGTGCGTATGAAACCCGGCAAACCTTTGGCCTTCGGCGAGATCCAAGGTGTGCCCCTCTTGGGCTTACCAGGCAACCCTGTCTCGGCCATGGTTTCCTTTGAACAGTTTGCCCGGCCGGCTATCCTCAAGATGCTTGGTAAAACGCGCTTGCGCAAGCCCACGGTAGAGGCTATTTTGGAGGAGGATGTCGAGAGCAGCGGTCGGCGCAGTTTCAAGCGGGCTGTGATAACAAAGCGCGACGGCGAGTATTATGCCTCGGTCACTGGCCCCCAGGGGTCTGGCGTTCTCACTTCTATGGTGAAAGCCAATGGCCTGGCTATAATCCCCGAGGGCATCAGGCATCTGAAGGCGGGGGAGCGAGTCACAGTGCAGATGCTGGATTGGCCAGAAAACGTTGCTTGTACTGACCCCGTCGAAGTGAATGAGGCACCGTTGGTGATTCCAGTAATCTCTGTTGTCGGCAAGTCTGAGGTTGGCAAAACAACCTTGTTGGAAAAGTTGGTCGCCGAGCTGAAGCAGCGAGGCTACCGCGTGGCCGCTGTCAAGCACGATATTCACGGCTTCGAAATCGACCGGCCTGGCAAGGACAGTTGGCGTCTCGCGCAGGCGGGCAGTGACAGCATAGTTATCGCCTCGCCCAAAAGGTTGGCTCTTATCAAGCGCCTCGATAGGGAGATGGCCCTGAGCGAAATCGCTGCCCTTCTGACCGATGTAGACATAATCTTAACCGAGGGCTATAAGCGAGGAGATGCACCCAAGATTGAGGTCTCGCGTCGGGAGAGGGGGAGGGAGCTTCTGTGTACCCCGGATGAGCTGGCGGCCCTTGTCTCTGACCAGCTCTTTGATCTGGACGTCCCTCAGTTTGGCCTTGACGATACGACGAGAATCGTTGATTGGCTGGAGGGGAAATTCCTCTCAGGTGGGGGGCAAGCGCCTGCTGGGTGAGGCTATAGTGCTCGCTAGCTAACCGAGGAGGTGGGCTATGACACGGGTACGGTGCCTGTTGGATGAACGTGTCTTTTTGGCATGAGGACTTGTGTAGTGCTGAGGAGATTGACCTGGACCCTGAGCTGGGTTGTCTAACCCTTATGAGGGAAGAGGACCCGGATGAGGAGGAAGAGTGGAGCGATGAGCATGTTTTCCGCCAGGATGAGTGGGAGGAGGATTCTTAGTTCATGACCAGCCAGAGAGGAAGTACTGCCTCTGTCCGCAGATACGTTCGCTCCGAGGTCTTTCCTACGCCCTTTTGTGCGGGTTGTGGGCATGGCATCTTGCTAGGGGCCATCCTTCGGGCCATTGATGAGCTTGGCTGGAACATGGAGGATATTCTGTTCGTTTCAGGGATAGGCTGTGGTGGCTGGATACCCAGTCCCCATTTCGCCGCCGATACTCTGCATACCACGCATGGACGGCCGGTGGCTTTTGCCACGGGGGCTAAGCTCTTCAACCCCAAGCTCCGGGTAGTGGTCGTTGGAGGCGATGGGGATCTAGCCTCCATCGGGGGCAACCATCTCATTCACGCCGCCCGGCGGGATATTGATCTCACGGTCATCTGCGCCAACAATGGAGTCTATGGCATGACGGGCGGCCAGGTAACGCCTACTACACCCCTGGGTGCTCGCACGGCGACCACGCCAGCAGGCAACCCCGATAGACCCTTCGACCTTTGTCGCTTGGTGGAGGCAGCCGGAGCCACCTACGTGGCCCGCTATTCGGTCTACCACGTGCGCCTCCTGATCCGAGCTCTAGAGCGGGCCTTGGAGCATCGGGGTTTCGCCTTTGTGGAGGTTCTCAGCACCTGTCCGACACACTACGGACGGCGTAATGATCTGGCTGATCCGGTGGCGATGTTGCGCGATTTGAAGGAGCGTTGCTTGACTTTGAGGCGGGCTGCAAAGATGAGGCCTGAAGAGCTGAAGGGAAAGATAATAGTTGGTGAGTTTGTCGGTGGATAAAGGAAAAGGGATCAACCGCCGTGACTGCGTAGCGTCCTGGTGATGATGTCGCTTTGTTCGCTCTGGAGAGGTCTCTTCTCGCCCCTCTTCGTCTTTTTGCCTCTGTTGTCTCTTTGTCGGTCAAAGGCTTCCTTGATCGCGAATTCCATGATTGTAGGGAGGGGCTCCTCTTCTTCAATTTCTAGGGGTATGTCTTTCATGCTCAACTCGATCTCGCGCCTTCGGTGGTTGACGTTCAGCACCTTTACTTCCACCTCTTCGCCTACCGACACTATCTCAGCCGGATCCTCCACGTAGCCCCGGGCCAGCTCACTAACGTGTATTAACCCGTCGCGGCCAACATCAATATCTACAAAGACACCAAATGGAGCCAGGCGTGTCACTCTGCCTTCGATAATCATGCCTGGCTTCAAGTCACGGAAGGCCCTCTTGGGTGGTTTCACCATAGTTAGATTGATGCGTCCGCTCTTACGATCCACTTGCCTGACCCAAACTGTTACCTCGCTGCCTTGCTCTACGACCTCTGTGACCTTGTTGACTGGATCTTTGCCCAGTTGGGAGATGTGGACCCACCCTTCTTGGCTCAAGCCGATGTCCACGAAAGCGCCAGAGAGCGCTACCTTGGTCACCTTGCCTGTCAGCCGCATACGCGGTTCTAAATCTTTGATGCTGGTTGGCTGCTTTTCATGGGCCTCCTCAGCCTGATCGCTTTGCTCTGTTGTCACTAGCCCTTCTGCATCACCGGGCATAGTCATCTTAATCCCACCCTTCTTCAAAGTTGTCTTCCTCGAGATAATCGAGGTCGTAGTCTTCCTCTTCGTGAGTTTCGATGATTTCCTCTTCGCCGCACATAGGGCAGGGGATGCCCATGCTGTGCCGTCCTCCATTTCTTCCTGAGTGATGGCATAGTCGAAAGTCAGATTGCATTCCAGGCATTTAGCGTGGTTTTGAAGTAGTTCACTTTTTGCTCCTCCTTGCTAAACCGGACAACGCTATACATTATACCACTACTGTAGATTTTTCGCAAGGTCAAGGTGGCGGCTTTGAGGGCAGGTTTGGATGTGCTGCAGCTATAACTGGTTTTCTCTTAAGCGTCTCGCTGAACTGAAGGGTCTTCGCACCCAGTCTTGACGTTTGCTAGAGTTCGTGGTAGAATTAAAAGGGGTAAGGGTTGTCGCCCGCCCTGTTCGTGTAGTGATGCACGTCGATCCACTTATCTCTAGAGTATTTCTGATAGCGATGCCTAAACTAAGCGAAGTTGGCGGAGAGCGCGGTGAAGGAGACTGACGCATGTCGCCAGACCAGACAACGGAGAGAATCGAGGAAGCAATGGAAAGGTTATGGGTAGGGGATTATGGCTAAAGAAGCGCAT
Source organism: Chloroflexota bacterium (assembly GCA_030615705.1). GTDB lineage: Bacteria > Chloroflexota > Anaerolineae > VGOG01 > VGOG01 > JAUWYT01. Next base: position 11,949 of record JAUWYT010000006.1, on the reverse strand, counting down.
GGCGCGGTAATCTTCGATATGGATGGGGTAATGGTACAGACTGCTCCACAGCATTTCGCTGCCTGGAGGCAGGTGTTCGCTGAGATGGGGCGAGAGTTCAGCAAAGAGGAATTTCGCGCCACCTTCGGCAGGCGCAATCAAGAGATATTGCGGCATATACTGGGAGACGGGATTTCAGAAGTCCAAGTAGAGGTGTTAGGTCGCAAGAAGGAAGAACACTATCGCGCTCTAGTACGAGGAGAAGTGGAGGCTGCGCCGGGCTTTATACCTTTGCTCGAAGCGCTCAGGGACAATGAGTTCAAGATAGCTGTTGGTACCTCAGCGCCTCGACAGAATGTAGAGTTGATACTAGATGTGTTGAGTGTTAGAGAACGGTTAGATGTTGTCGTGACCGCGGAAGACGTAGATAGGGGCAAGCCCGATCCCGAAACCTTTCTCCTTGCAGCTCAGCGGTGCAACATAGAGCCCAAGGGATGCGTGGTCTTTGAGGACTCGGTGGCTGGTATCGAGGCGGCCAGAGCAGCGGGCATGAGGTGCATTGGAGTCGGAAGACCGGATATAGCTCAGGCAGATCTGATGGTGGATAGCTTGGCGAAGGTAACGATTCCACTTGTAAGATCGTTGTTGGATAGGGAGGGTAACTATCGCTAAGGAAGCAGCATTTACTAACTCGGGTCCCGAGCGAGCTTTTCTCGTAGGAGCAAAGCTAAAAAATGAGCGCGACGGCTGGTCGGTTGAGGACTCGCTGGCGGAATTGGCTCATCTGGCCCGTACAGCCGGTGTGGAGGTGAGCGGCCAGACCTTCCAGAAACTAGACGGCATCAACCCCGCTACCTACGTTGGTAAGGGCAAAGTAGAGGAGATTGGGATCCTCAAAGAGGAGCTGGGTTGTGATGTAGTCATCTTCGATGATGAGCTTTCGCCACGCCAGCAACGTGAGCTGGAGGAAGCTTGGGTTGTGAAAGTGCTGGATCGTACCTCTCTGATCCTGGATATCTTTGCTCAACATGCGCATACCAGAGAGGGCCAGCTACAAGTGGAACTGGCTCAATATGAGTACCGCCTGCCGCGGCTGACGCGCATGTGGACACACTTGGCCCGTCAGGTAGGCGGTGGAGTGGCTCGGGGTGGTGCGGGGGGTGTGGGTCTGCGGGGCCCAGGCGAAAGGCAGCTTGAGATCGACCGTCGCCGCATTAGAGAGCGTATCGCCCAGCTCAAGCAAGAGCTGGAGCGGGTGCGTACCCACCGTCGCCTCTATCGCCGACGGCGTCGGCGAGCAGACGTACGCGTGGTAGCAATTGTGGGTTATACGAACGCAGGCAAATCAACCTTGCTTAACGCTATTTCTGGAGCTGAGGTGTTGGTAGAGAATAAACTCTTTGCTACCCTGGATCCTACAACAAGACGGGTGCTGCTGCCACAAGGACAAGCGGCCCTTTTCACCGACACCGTGGGCTTTATCCAAAAGCTCCCCACCCAACTGGTAGCTGCCTTTCGCGCTACCTTGGAGGAGATTAACGACGCAGATCTCCTCCTGCATGTACTTGACATAACACATCCGAACGCGTTGCTGCAAAGTCGGGTAGTGCAGGATACGTTGAAGGAGTTGGGCGCTATAGATATGCCAGTACTGGTAGCCCTCAACAAAGTTGACCGGTTGAACAGTTCTGATCAAGTTCAGCACATGATGCGGGAGTTTCCCAATAGCCTAGCTATTTCAGCCAGGGAGGGGATAGGTTTGGAGGAGATGTTGGGCCGCATCGAGGCCATCCTCAGTGAGAATCTGGTGCGTATCAAGGCCTGGATCCCTTACCGGGAAGGCGAGTTGGTCTCGCTTTTCTATCGGCGGGGCTTGGTAGAGCGAGAGGAGCATGATCTCGAGGGAACCACCTTGGAAGGCCGCTTGCCAGCTCGGTTTGTGAAGGCTTTCCGGCGTTGCTTGATTTGATCTTTGCCTGGGTTCATAAGATCGCTTGAACTTCAGACTATATATGTTATGTACACACACAGTGGATCGGAGACCCAACTTCCATTGATTATTCAACGCATCCAGGCGTTTGCTAAGACGATGCCCCTGAAAGACTGTCTAAGAGCCCCTTGGAGCCTGACCGATCATCGCTAACCGGTGCCGAGTCCTCGTTGGCTTTTGCGCCATAATAGCTCCTTAGTGTCCTATTCATGTTTCCTAATTGTCGCGCTTGCCTACGCCCATAATGTGTGCTAGAATAATCTTGGTTTGGGCCGATGCATGCGATAGAAAACCAACCGCCTGCAATCCTCGACTGGATTAGTTATGTCAATTTAAGAGGTGAGCCAGATGTCTAAGTTCTTGCACAGTTGTGTCAGGTTGATAGTTGTGGCTCTGCTGGTAACCCTGATTACCAGTATGGCTTTTCTAGCGGGCTTTGCGGCAAGGCCTTCCCTAACACCCGGTCCCACCGCTGCATCCGTGGAGCCGGCTAGCAGCGAGGAAGGAGCCTTCCGCGTGTTCTGGGAGGCCTGGCATATTTTGGAACACGATTTCTACGGTGACTTGCCTGATGCTCAGGAGATGACCTATAGTGCTATCCGTGGAGTGGTAGATGGTCTCGATGATGAATATACCGCTTTCCTCGAGCCCAGGATAGCTTCCATCATCAGAGAGGATATGTCAGGCGCTTTCGATGGCATTGGCGCTGTGGTCAACATGAATAAGGATGGTAAGCTAGAGATTGTCCAGACCTTGGAGGGCAAGCCAGCAGCACAGGCTGGGCTTAGGCCAGGTGACATAGTCCTCGCTGTAGATGATACGGTCATCGAAAAAATGACCGTCTTTGACGCCGTGGCCTTAATTCGGGGGCCGGCAGGCAGCATAGCTCGCCTGACGATAAAACGGCAAGGCCTCGAAGAGTCCTTCGTTGTCGAGATAGTCCGGCAGAGAATCGAGATCCCGATTGTGGAATCGAGGATGCTGGATGACGACATCGCGTATCTCAAGCTTTTGGAATTCAGTGCTGAGGCTACGAGTAAGCTCAGGACAGACCTGCAATCCCTGTTAGCTGAGGAACCAAGGGGCCTGATCTTCGATCTGCGCAACAATCCAGGTGGCTTCTTGGATGTAGCCATAGAGGTAGGCAGCCAATTCGTTGGCGAGGGATCTATCGTCGTGGAGAAACTTAAGGACGGCCAAGATAGACATTATCCTGCCCGAAGGGGTGGTCTGGCTACCGATATACCTTTAGTGGTCTTGGTCAATGGTGGCACTGCCAGCGCCTCGGAGATCGTGGCCGGTGCCATTCAGGACACTAGCCGGGGTATCCTGATTGGTGAGAAGACCTTTGGCAAGGGATCAGTCCAGCTTTCCCATAACCTTAGTGATAGCTCTGAGCTACGGGTTACCTCGGCCTATTGGTTTACACCCAAAGGGCGTGCCATTCATGAGGAGGGTCTTACACCCGACATCCAGGTGGATATAACCGAGGAGGACATCGAAGCTGACCGTGATCCACAATTACAGCGTGCGATTGAGTACTTGCGGGGATTAATAGATGAAAAGTAAAGGGAAAACAATCGCTACCAATCGCAAGGCACGCCACGATTACTTCATTGACGAGACCTGTGAGGCTGGGATTGTCCTCACCGGCACGGAGATCAAGTCAGCGCGAGCTGGTCGGGTCAATTTGCGAGATAGCTATGTTCAAGTGAGAAACGGCGAGCTTTGGCTAATAGACACTCATATCGCTCCCTACAAGCAGGCCGGGCGCGGCAGCCACGAACCCAAACGCCCTCGCAAATTGCTCATGCAACGCCGCGAGATCAACCGCTTCCAGGGCAAAGTGCAGGAGAAGGGCTACACCATCGTGCCCCTGCGGTTTTATCTTAAGAACAACAAGTGGGCCAAGGTAGAGATTGCCCTGGCTCGCGGCAAGAAGCTCTACGACAAGCGCCAGGCCATCCGCGAACGCGACGCCCAGCGGGAGATGGAGCGTGTACTGGCCGGGCAGAGGAAGGGATTATGACAACAAAGTCTTGAGGGTTTTCTGAGTTGCAAAAAATCCGGAAGTGTGCTATAATTCAATTGCAGTTTGGGGATGAAAGGTTTCGACAGGGAAGGCTGGCCAAGGATTGCAAGCCGAGGTGCCCTACCCTCGCAAAACAAGGGCAACTAAAATAACTGGCGAACCTCAACTCGCCCTGGCTGCCTAACAGCAGCCACGTCTGATCAGGTCTCCCCTGATAGACCTGGACCAGATGCCATAAGAATCGGGGTGCCGTGTTCTGGACGTCGATAAAGAGCATCAAGGCCAGGGCAACAAAGCCCAGGATCGACTAGTTCGAGCCAGACCCTGTCGGTCGGGGCTGACTTGAACGAAAGATAAAAGATCGACTAAGCTTGTAGCACATCCTAGGTCGAACTCTCTGGACGCGGGTTCGATTCCCGCCATCTCCACCAAGTTCTATGCCTGTAGGGATTCCCTACCCTACAGGCCCTTTATTTACTGGACATTCTTTTCCACTTGCAAATCATCATTTCGCATAGTGTAGCTTTGCGTTTGGGCAAATATAACGTCCGGTGGAATTGAAGGGGGGTAGTGGCTATGCGAAGACCCAAAAACCAACTAGAAATGGACGTAGTCCCGCTTCACAAGACTCTTACGATCAACACTGAATACATCCAACAACTCCCCTATCAACAAGGCCTTGTGGTGAGCATCTTTTTTTGACCAGGTACGACTCTTGATCTCCAAAAAGGCTCCTTCGTAAGCCGGCTTAGTTAACTTGTCCAAATTAATAGCGAAATGCACCCCCTTGTACCTGATGTGCCAGCGCTGCCGATGCTTGTGAACCTCTTTCACGCTGTCGGGCTCAAAGTACTCACAATAGAAACGCAAGGTTCGATCGGCCTCGGAGGTGAAACGAGAGCGCGAGAGAACAACGGAATTGTCAAACTCCTGCTCACTGCTAGGCCCAGTTAAGGTCAAAGTGTATATGGACTCACGTATCTCGCCCTCTTCCTTCACTAGATAATCCTCACGATGGCGAATGTAGCCCTGGCTCTCGTCTGCAAAAAGGAGATAGGTATCATATTGATCCCGGACCGAAGGCCTCCACACAGCAGAAATATGTGGGTGCGCTAGCCCTTCCTTGACGGCAGCCTCGTCCTCCACACGCCCCTTGACTTGCACCTCAAACGTTTCCTTCCATTCCAAACCCCCAATAGCCACGAGCTTGTCCAAGAGGCTCTCCTCTCTCCGCATCATGAAAGCGTTTACCCGATCAGCGATGCGTTGGGCCTCAGCCATGATCATTTCTACATCCACAGTGAGAAGCTCTCTATCTCTCATCAACAAGCGCCCATTCACCAGGACATGACGCACATCGGCGCTCTTAGCAGCGTAAACCAACCGAGAATAGATGTTATCGGCCGATAGATCGAACTTTGGCGTGACGTGAAGGACATCCAAATCTACCACAGCCAAATCGGCCTGTTTGCCCACCTCAATAGAACCTGTGATGTGATCCAGGTGCAGGGCTCGCGCCCCCCCGATGGTAGCCATGCTCAAAGCAATGCGCGCTGGCACAGCTTTGGGATCGCCCGTGATGCCTTTGGCCAAGAGGGCCGCCAAGCGCATCTCCTCGAACATGTCCTGGTCATTGTTGCTGGCGGGGCCATCGGTGCCGATGCCTACATTCAGGCCCAGGTCCAACATACGAGCCACCGGCGCTACGCCGCTGGCAAGCTTCAAATTGCTGGTTGGTGCATGCGCCACACCGACGCCCCTTTGCCCCATCAGCTTCATCTCTTCCTCAGTTAGGTACACACAATGGACAGCTAAAGTCTTGCTAGCCAAGACGCCGAAATCGTCCAGGCAGAACGCCGGCGCGCAGCCATAAAGCTGCTGGGTGCCCTCCACCTCCCCCTCCGTCTCCGCGACATGGATAATCAGAGACACGTCATGTTCCTGGGCCAAACGCGCTGTCTCTCTCAGGATATCCGGGGTACACGTATACGGCGAGTGCGGGCTGACGGCAGGCACGATCAGCTCGTGTCCCTTCCACCCAGCAATGAATCGCCGACAGTATTCCAAACTCTCGTCGTAGCTAGCCGCATCGGGAGTGGGCAACTTCATAACCGTTTCAGCGCAGACTGCCCGCATGCCCGCTTCCTGTGCCGCTCTAGCTACCTCATCCTCGAAATAATACGTATCGGCAAAGCAGGTCACGCCCGAGCGGATCATCTCTGCACAAGACAGCAAGGTGCCGTAGTGACAGAACTCCTCGTTCACAAATTCCCTCTCCACAGGCAACATATAGCCATGTAGCCAGACATCAAGCCGCAGATCGTCGGCCAAGCCTCTGAGCAAGCTCATGGGCGCGTGAGTGTGAGCGTTGATCAAGCCAGGCATAACCACCTGCCCAGCGCAGTCAATTGTCTGCTCAGCCTCGTACTTTCCACGTAAATCAGCCACCGGCCCAACAGCGACTATCTGGCCATCTTTTATGACCACCACCCCCTGAGGAAAAACCTCCAGCTCCTCATTCATAGTGACCACGGCGCCATCGGACAAAATCACATCCGCTTTCATCTTACCACCCCCTGTCAAGCATTGACGCCCATCATAACGGCTTTTGCCAGGATAAACAAACTTGGCGCGTTTCATTTCACATAAAAATGAAAGTGTGCTATAATATTAAATGCTCATCAAGCATCATCGCTGCGGCGGCGGACCTTCGTCCCGTCGCCCTCAGCGCCGACCGGCCCATGGCGGTGGGCACCCCCCACACCCTCAGCCTGACGGCACTGAATCAAGGAGACCCCTAAATGCGTGCAGTTGACATCATCGCCAAGAAACGAGACGGTCATCCCCTTACTGCCGAAGAGATAAACTTCTTCGTCCAGGGCTTCGCTCGGGGCAAGATACCCGATTACCAGGCAGCATCCCTGCTGATGGCTATCTACCTGAAAGGGATGAACGAGCGGGAAACCGCTGACCTTACTATGTCCATGGCCCGCTCAGGTAAGATGTTGGATCTCTCACCTATAGCACCTCTGGTGGTTGACAAACATTCCACTGGCGGTGTAGGCGACAAGACCACCTTAGTAGTCGCCCCGCTGATAGCGGCCGCGGGATTACCAGTGGGAAAGATATCGGGCCGCGGCCTGGGCTTCAGTGGCGGGACCCTGGACAAGCTGGAGTCCATCCCTGGCTTCAAGGCTAACCTCTCTAGCGAGGAATTCGTGGCCACGCTGCGGGATTACGGTATCGTCGTCGTCGGGCAAACGGCCGACATGGTCCCGGCCGACGGCAAGTTTTACGCCTTGCGTGATGTGACAGCCACAGTAAGCAACATCTCCCTCATCGCCAGCTCCATTATGAGCAAAAAGATAGCCAGCGGTGCTAACGCCATCGTCCTGGACGTCAAAGTGGGCCTCGGAGCTTTCATGCACACCAGAGAAGAGGCGCTGGCGCTGGCCCATGCGATGGTAAACATCGGCCAGGCGCTGGGCCGCCGCGTGGCAGCCGTCATATCCAATATGAACCAACCCCTCGGTCTGGCTGTGGGCAACGCCCTGGAGCTCAAAGAGGCCATTGTTACCCTACATGGGCACGGCCCCACTGACTTTCTCGAGCACTGCCTGATCATCGCCGGTCAGATGCTGCTTCTGGCCGACCGTGTGCGAGACGCCCAAGAGGCCCGCAAGCTGCTGTTGCATCAGCTAGATAGCGGTCGTGCTTGGCGCAAATTCCGCAATTGGATAGTAGGCCAGGGAGGCGACGAGGCTTTCATTAACGATCCCTCCCGATTACCCCAGGCGACCTTTATTGAGCATCTGCTAGCCCCCCCCTCCGCCTACATAGCTGGCCTGAATGCTGGGGAAGTTGGCCTGGCTGCAGCGCTCCTCGGCGGTGGCCGAGCCCGCAAGGGAGAGCCAATTGACCACGCCGTGGGTGTAGTCCTGGCTAAGAAGATCGGGGATTATGTCAAAAAGGGCGAGGCGATACTAACTATCCATGCCAACGATGAGCAAAAGTTAACCGACGCCAAGCGCAGGCTCCTGGATGCCTACTCCTGGAGCGATGAGCCTGTAGAGCGTCCGCCTCTCATGCACGAAATCATAAGCTCAAAATCCAAAGTTCAAAGTTCAAAGCGGTAAACATACGTTTCCGGATCCACCAAATCGCCGTTGTCGTCGAAAGTGATAGGGCCGATCAAACCTGGATAGTTTTCGAGAGTGCTTAACTCGGCGACGACGGCATCCCTGGCAGGCCTTCCCTGTGACTCGATGGCCCTGGCCAAAGCCTCCAGGAGAACGCGAGTGGCATCGTAGGCCAAAATCGCCTGCGGGCCAGGCAAGCGCCCAGTTAAGGCCCGGTAGCTAGTCACAAAATCCCCGGAATTGGCCAACTCTTCGACTCTCGGCGCTGCAGTAATATAGAGGGTTCCTCTAACAGCCTCCCCTCCAATCTGTGCCAACCGGGGGCTATCTAACCCACTACCTCCCATGAAGGTCGCCTCAACGCCAGCCCTTCGTGCCTGCGCTATCAATTCCGCTCCCTCAATCGCCCCCCCGCTGAAGAAAACCAGGTCAGGCGATGCAGCTTTGAGAGCAGCCAGCCAGGCCTGGTTACTTGTACTGAGCCCACCCGAAGTATCCGTATCAGCGTCTAGCACCACCGTTGCCCCCAAAAGCTCAGACGTCCGGAAGAAGGCCTCGGCCAGGTCATCGCAGCCGCGCAGGACAGCAAGGCGGCACATTCCCAGCTCCTCCACAACATAGCTAGCTGACTCCATTCCCAAGAGATCGTTACGAGCATAAAGGCGAAAGACCTCAGGGTAGCCCCGCTCTGTCACGGCGTCCGCTGCCACTTGAGTGATCAGCGCCAAGCCAGCCCAATGGTATTCATCCAGGGCAGCCAGAGCTGCCTCATCGGAGAAGTGGCCGATAACCCCCATGACGTCAGAGTCAACGATCATCTTCCTGGCTTGCAATGGCGACTGAGTCGGATCGTTGCCATCGTCCAGGCCTACCAGCTCTACCATATAGCCGCTTACGCCACCTGCCGCATTGCGCTCTCGTACCGCTAGCTTCACAGCGTAGAGCACCTCGTAGCCCAGATGCCGGTAAAGCCCCTCGAAAGGGGCCACCAGCCCGATCTTGACCACAGGTCTGGTGCTGCGAAGCCCAGCGCAACTGACAATCAGCCACCCCAGAATGAAAAGCACGCCCAGCGCCAACGCCTGCGTGCACCTCCCTTTGCTGATCCGCCCCATCACTGATCAATCCTATCGTTGATATCTATCCTGGTTTTGAAGGTGCTCCTCAAAAGTTCTAGCGAAGGCGTGCGAGCCGTCACCCTTAGCCACGAAGTACAGATAATCGCTCTCCACAGGCTCCAGGACGGCTTGAATCGAGGCCAATCCTGGATTGCAAATAGGTCCAGGGGGCAGCCCCCGGTCAAGGTACGTATTGTAGGGAGAGCCAACGCGGGCGAACTCTTCCAGCCTCACTGGAGTTTTCCACCATTGGCCCATATCCTCCTGGTAGCCCAAAGCGTACTGCACCGTGGCGCAAGAGTCCAGGTTCATGCCCTCCTCCAGTCGGTTCAAGAAGACTCCGCTGATGATAGGACGCTCCTCCGCCACCACCGCTTCTCGCTCCACGATGGAGGCCACGATCACCACCTGGTAGGTGGTCATCTCTCGCTCCGCGGCTGTCTGACGCATCTCAACGGTGAAGCGTTGATCGAAATTGGCCAACATGCGCCCGATTATGTCGAGGGCTGTGGGCTGGGCCGGAAAGTGATAGGTGTCTGGGAAAAGAAAACCCTCCAAAGTAGCCCCTGGCGGCTGATTCTGTAGGAACTCGTAATCGAAATGCCTGCCCTGGGCAAAGTCGAAGGGCCCGCCTCGCACCAGAGCCAAGAACTCCTCGCCGTCCATACCCACTTCTTCTGCTAGCATCTCAGCGATCTGCTCTGCTCGCCAGCCCTCGGGCACAGTCACCGTCATCTCCTCGAGGCGCCCGTGCTGCAAGCACTCGATGATCTCCTCCATAGTCATGTCTGGCCGCAGTTCATACCTGCCAGCCTCCAGCTTGCTATCGGCTTTATGGTAACGGGCTAGCAGGCGGAAGAGCTCGGCGTCATTGATTAAGCCCAACTGCTTCAGCCGCAGAGCAATGTCGCCTGCCGTCTCCCCCGGCTCCACAATGAAGACAACCGGAGTGTGCTCATCCCCTTCGGCTCCGCTCAGGTCAGGGCTGGCCGGTCGGGAGATCTCCTCCTGACGAAAGCCAAGGTAGACCCTCAAGAGCAAGTCTTCTAGCCCCCCAGGGACACTGCCATCCTCCTGGCTCAGACCGCAACAACCCGCACCCACCAGCACGAGCATCGTGAGACCAACAACCAGCATTGAGATGCTCTTTTTCATAACGAGCTTCCTTCGGCTCCTTTCTCCCCAGCAAATTGGCGTGAATCCAGATAATCCTGCAAGATCACCGCCGCGGCCACGGCATCAATCCTCTCCCGTTTCTTCTTGCTTCTCACGCCCGCTTCCCTCATCAGCCTTTCGGCGCTGACGGTGGAAAAGCGCTCATCCCACAAAAGTACCGGCACGGTTAGAGATTCGGCCAAACCCACGGCATAGCGCTCCACCCTCTCGGCCTGCGCGCCGGCCATCCCGTCCAGGCTCCGTGGATAACCAACCACAACCTTCTCTACCTCGTATTCCTCTACCAATCGAGCCACAGCAGCGAAATCCTCCTGACGAGAGCCCCTCTGGACAACTTTCAAGCTGCGGGCAAGGGACTGACTCAAATCGCTGATGGCCACGCCAATGCGCTTTTCCCCGACATCCAAGGCCAAGATGCGCATCACCCCTCCTGGATCGAGACGCTGATGCGGAAGCCAAGCCACGGCATCCGTCCTGGCCAAGTAGGTGTAACCTTAATGATGGGAGCTTCCTCCAGGCGCAAATTCTCACTCAGATAGTCCTCGGCCCAGTCCAAAGGCCGGCCCCGGATAGCCTCCTTGATGGCCCTCACATCAATCTGGGTCGCCATTAAGCCAGACCCTCTCATAACAAAGGATACTTTCCCATCCTCCACTTCGGTGATCTCGCCCCTCTGATACTCCAAGCCTTGACTCACCAATGCGAAACCCTCGGGCACCTGAGCCTCGAGACCTGCCTGGATCAGGACCTTGGCGTCCTCCTCCTCGATGGCCGTCCCTCGCAACATCACCTCCATCTCCAGGGTGAGCACATCGGCCTGCTCCTCGAGGAACTTGTCGTAGATCTCAGTCACAATGTGGTCTACAGCCACGGTCTCGGAAGCCAAGAACTCCCCTTCCCTGAGCTGCTCGCTCAATTGAGCGAGGGCTTCCTGCTGCAATTGCTGCAAGAGAACGCCTTTGAGACGTTCCTTGTCGGCAGTAGTGACCATCCCCACCTGCTTGACGCTGCCTCCCCGCATTGGCTCCGGATTAGTGACCCCAACCTGCAAGGAGAGAGGCCCCTCAACGCTATTAATCAAGTGGGCCCTCACGTTGCCGGTGGGGCCTGGATCAAGAGCTACCACCTCTGCCTCAGCCGTGCCTCCTACCGTCTCTGGCAAAGTAACATCCTCAACGGTAGTAAACCTGATAGTAGATCCGGTTGAGGTAGCGACCACGGTTCCTTTGGGAACGCTAACCGGCTGGTTTATCTTGTTTACGAAAAGGACCATCCCCCCAGCTGGCTCATCGGGTGCATCTTTTGCTCCAGTAACAGCAATCTGAGCAGTCCCTTCGAGCTGAACTTCTACCACCCAGGCTGGGATCTGACCTGTGTCATAGTTAATCCTCTCCAACTCAGGGTCAGCTTGAACCTGCACTATGGCATTAACCGCCTCACTAGCCGGGACCAGAGTGACCTCAGCGCTGGGCACGATCAAAAGAGCACTGGCCAACAAAACTGACAGGGCTACGA
>JAUWYT010000270.1 GCA_030615705.1 Chloroflexota bacterium | reverse complement strand
CAATGACATGCTGAACGCGCTGGACAACAACGAAGAGCCGATGGAAACTTTCTATGATGGCTACGTGGTGAACGCTATCATGGACGCCTGCTATCGCTCCGCAGAATCGAAACGATGGGAACCGGTAGAGCTGGAGGGTTGGAAAGGAGTAGCCCAACCGGTTGAAGAGAAGCGCCCCGTTGAGTACGAAGACAAGTTCGTCGTGATTAAGCAAGAGCACATGCCAGACGGCAGGACGAAGCTGATCCTCAGGGACAAGGAGACCAGCAGGATTGTCCAGAAAGTGATCTGCGCAGAGGGGTAGTGGGGCTTCACCGCCGAGCCCGCCCGCTTTGAACTTCCAATTTCTCAGCGGCGTCAAAGAGCGATTCTTGCTGCTCTCAGGGGCGGGGATGCCCCTGAGAGCAAGTAAGATGGCGGTAAGTCCGGAAAACAGGCTCAGGACGCCCACAGAGATGTTGTGCTATGAAGGCCATCGTCAATGGAAATCTGTATACCCCCGATCAGGTTCTCGCTCGGGGAACTGTGCTGATCGAGGACGAATGGATCACGGGAGTCGGATCGGCTGATGCCCTGACCGTGCCGCCTGAAGCCGAAGTCATTGATGCGGAAGGCATGGCGGTGGTGCCCGGCTTCATTGACCTGCACCTGCATGGTCTGAGGGGACACGATGCCATGGGACCTGACTTGGCCCAGGTGATCCGTGAGCTGCCGGCTTTCGGCGTCACGACCTTTCTCGCCACCACCCTCACGTTGCCCCGCGAGGAGACCCTCGCCGCCCTGCAGGCCATGGCCGATGTCCTGGACTGGCCGCCATCGGGCGCTCAGGGTGTGGGGATTCACCTGGAGGGGCCATTTCTGTCTCCGACCCGACAGGGCATGGCTACCCCTGACTGGTTCGAGCCGCTAACGTGGGACAGCTTCCAGGCTTTTCAACAAGCCGCCAGGGGCCACATCCGCCTGGTCACCTTTGCCCCAGAGGTGGGCGAAGCGATGGCTTGCATCCCGCATCTCACCGGGGCGGGCGTTCTCGCCGCCATCGGCCATTCCAGTGCGACCTTTGAGCAGGTGGCCCAGGCGGTGCAGTTGGGGCTCTGCCACGCTAGCCACACGTTCAACGCCATGCGGCCACTGCACCACCGCGAGCCCGGCGTGGTGGGAGCGGTGATGTACTTCGACCAGATCGTGGCCCAGTTGATTGCCGACGGCGTGCACATTCACCCGGCGGTGATGGCGATTCTGCTGCGGGTCAAGGGAGTGGAGCGGGTGGCGTTGGTGAGCGACGCGGCCCCGCTGGCCGGTCTGCCCGACGGCGAATACGAGTGGGAGCACAAGCCGGTCTTCGTTCGGGATGGCGCCTGTCGCCTGGCGGATGGCACCCTGGCCAGTGCCCATGCGTTGTTGGATGCCGGCGTGCGCAACTTGGTCGAGTTGGTGGGGCTGCCACTGGAACAGGCCCTGGTGCCGGCGACCCGGATCGCTGCCGAAGTGTTGGGCCTGCGCAAGGGCCGCCTGGCTCCTGGCTACGACGCCGACATCGTGCTGCTGGACGGCGATTTGCGGCCTGTGCTGACGCTGGTACGGGGCGAGACCGTGTTTGAAACAGAGGAGTAGGGAGAATGAGCGCTTCACACTTCCAGAGGGAGATCCTGGAACAGCCTCAGGTGTTGCAGCGGCTACTGGAAAATGAGCGACTGGCTGTTGAGGAAATCGCCGGCACGATTCGTAGCCGCGCTCCTCGCTTCATTGTCCTTGCGGCCCGCGGCACTTCCGACAACGCTGCCCGATACGGGCAGTATCTCTTCGGTGCAGCCAACGGCCTGCCCGTGGCCCTCGCCACCCCCTCTCTGTTTACTCTCTACGAGAAGCCACCCCGCCTCCAGGGGGCGCTGGTGATGGCGATCTCCCAATCGGGTCAGTCGCCGGACATCCTGGCTGTGATAGAGGAGGGCCGGCGTCAGGGGGCGTTGACCCTGGCCATCACCAACGATGCCGACTCCCCCCTGGCCCGCGCTGCCGAACGCGTCATCTTCCTGCACGCTGGGCAGGAGCGAAGCATCGCTGCCACCAAGACCTACACCGCCTCTCTCCTGGCTGTGGCCATGCTGAGCACGGCGCTGGCCGAAGAGGGGTTCCGGGCCCTCGAGTCCTTGCCTGCGCTGATGTCCGAGGTCGTTGCCTCGGCGCCGAACATCCTAGGGGCGGCCACGCAGTACCGTGACATCGGGGCCTGCGCGGTCATCAGCCGGGGGTACAATTATGCCACGGCCTTCGAAATCGCCTTGAAACTCAAAGAACTGGCCTACATCGTGGCCGAGCCCTATTCCTCGGCCGATTTCGTGCATGGCCCGATGGCTATGGTGGAACGCGGTTTCCCTGTTCTGGCGGTGGTGCCCGATGCATGTGTGGCGGAGGAGTTGGTGGATCTGCTACGCCGGCTGCGGGAGCGGGGGGCCAGGCTAGTGGTGATCGCCAACCGGGATGATGCCTTGGCTCTGGCACAGACGCCGCTTCCACTGCCGGCGGGTGTGCCGGAGTGGCTGTCCCCCTTGCTGGCGGTTGTGCCCGGCCAGCTCTTCACGCTGGGCTTGATTGAGGCCAAGGGCCTGGACCCCGATCGTCCTCGGGGCCTGCGTAAGGTAACCCTGACCCACTGAACAGAAAACTGCCATTGACAAAACTCTTTCTCTTTGATATACTTCTGGCAAGCCTCTGAGTTGGAGGTAAGGGGCAATCGGATATGGGAGATCATGGAGTGACTGAAGAGGCAGAGCGGGTCATGGTCATCACGGCTCATCCCGACGATGCAGAGTTCACTGTGGCTGGCACGGTGGCCAGGTGGGCCCGGGAGGGCAAAGACGTCATTTACGTGATCTGCACTGACGGCAGCCGTGGCAGTAATGATCCCAAAGTGAAACCGGAACATTTGGTCGCCATCCGAAGAGCTGAGCAAGAAGCCGCCGCCAGGGTTCTGGGAGTGGAGGAGGTTGTCTTTCTGGGTTACGAGGACGGCTCCCTTGAGCCCACCCTGGCCCTGCGCCGAGACCTCACCCGAGAAATCCGCCGCTACCGGCCAGACATCGTCGTTTGCCCAGACTCCACCGTCCGCTACTACGGCGACACTTATCTAAACCACCCCGACCACCGTGCCGCCGGCGATGCTGCCCTGGATGCGGTCTTCCCTTCGGCCCGCACCCGCTACATCTTCCCGGAACTCCTGGCCGAAGGGTTAGAGCCCCACAAAGTGCAAGAGGTGCTTATCCGAGGAGCTCTCTCACCGAACTTCTGGGTGGACATAAGTGGCACCATCGAGC
>JAUWYT010000085.1 GCA_030615705.1 Chloroflexota bacterium | reverse complement strand
GGGGGACAGGGCACCTGCGGCCGCTGTAAGGTACGGGTTCTCGAAGGCCAGCTCTCGCCACTGAGCGAAACGGAAAGGAAAAGCCTCGACCCAGGTGAGATAGCGAACGGCTATCGCCTGGCCTGCCAGGCCGAGGTCCTGAGCGATCTCAAGGTCCACATCCCACCTCAATCGCTGACAGCGGCACAGCGCATCCAGGTGGAAGGACAAGAGCTGACAGTGCCCGTCGTCCCAGTAGTGGTGGGCTGCGACGTTCGACTCCCCCCACCCACCCTGGAGGACATCCGCTCCGACCTGGATCGAGTGCGAGATCATTTGGTAGAGACGCTTGGCTTAAGCGATTTGATCGTAGACTTCGCGGTGCTGCGTCAACTGTCCACCCGTTTGAGGGAGTGGGGATGGTCAGGCACTGTCGGCTTGCGAGGCCAGGAAGTGGTCAGCTTCAACCCGCTGGGGCACGAGCCCCTTGGTTTGGCCATTGACCTGGGGACGACGAAGCTGGCTGGCTATCTGGTGGACCTGGAGACGGGCCGAACCCTGGCCATGGCAGGGGCCATGAACCCCCAGATCGCCTATGGCGAGGACGTGATGGCCCGCATCGCCTATGCCATGGAAGGAGAGGAGCAGGCTGTTACTCTGCGTGAAGAGGCCGTTGGTGCTGTGAACGACCTGGCCTGGAACCTCTGCACCCAGAGCGACCATCTTCCGGAGGAGATAGTGGAAGCAGTAGTGGTAGGCAACACCGCCATGCACCACCTCTTCCTCGGTCTGCCCGTGAGACAACTGGGCCTGGCACCTTATCTGCCAGCGGTCAGTGAAGCTTTGGATTTGAAAGCCAGGGAGGTAGAGCTGGAGATCGCCCCCGGTGGCTATGTCCACTTGCTTCCCATTATCGCCGGCTTCGTCGGGGCTGACCACGTGGCCATGATTCTTTCCGCGGAGATTTGCGAGGCTGAGGGGGCGGTACTGGGCCTGGACATCGGCACCAACACCGAAGTGGTTCTGAGAGCCAACGGCCGGCTCGTCGCCTGCTCTACCGCCTCAGGCCCGGCCTTCGAAGGAGCACACATCAAGGATGGCATGCGGGCCGCCGAGGGAGCTATCGAGCGATTGCGCATCGTGGCCTCTGGCGTGGAATACCAGACCATCGGCGACGCTCCGCCAGTGGGCCTCTGCGGTTCAGGTGTTTTGGATGCGGTAGCTCAACTGCGCCAGTTGGGAGTTGTGGACGAGAGGGGAAACATGGGTGTTCACCCCCGAGTGCGACGCACAGAGCACGGCCCGGAGTTTGTTTTGGTGGCGGCTGAGGAGGGTGGGAACGGCCGCGATGTGGTCCTCACCCGAGGCGACATAGGCGAGATTCAACTGGCCAAGGGGGCCATTCGAGCAGGCATCAATATCCTCCTGGACGAAGCTGGCCTATCCGAGCGGGACATTGACGGGGTGATCATAGCGGGGGCCTTCGGAACCTACATTGACGTATCCAGCGCCATCGCTATCGGCATGTTTCCGCCCCTGCCTTTGGAGCGCTTTAACCAGGTGGGCAACGCAGCGGGCATGGGGGCTAAGCTGGCTCTCGTCTCCAAGGAGCAGCGGGCCAAGGCCGCTGAGATCGCCCGCCAGGTCGAATACATCGAGCTAACCAACGATAGCCGTTTCGTTGATGAGTTCGCCAGAGCGATGTACCTCAAATGAGAGGGGAATTGAGCCATGACCAAGAAACAGGCAATCTTCATCATCGTGGTGAACGCTGCTATCTCCCTGATCATCAGCGTTTCTGTCCTCCTCGTTTGGGGGAGGACCGCGCCAGGGACGGCTGAGCCGACCGTCACTGTCACTCATGTGCAGGGGCTGCCCCGGTCGGTTGAGACCCCGGAGATGCTGGTCTACGCTGTGCAAGAGGGCGATAGCCTCTCTGGGATCGCTCTCGAGTTCAACGTCTCCTTCGAGGATCTAATGCGAGCCAACGGCCTGGTAGACCCAAATCTCTTGTTCGTGGGCCAGGAACTGATCATCCCTATCGGCGGCTTACCGCCAGTCCCACCCACCCCCACTGATATGCCAATCCCCTTCGAGCCACCCACGCCGCTTTCCACGAGGCCACCCTCGGGTAGCCAGCCCCGAGTGATGATCGAGGAGGTGATCGCCCGTGGTAACTACGGCGAAGAATTCATCATCATCTCTAACTCTGGCCCTCCAGTGCGTTTGGAGGGCTGGACTCTCAGCGATCAGCAAGGCCACGTTTACGTCTTTCCCAACTTATCTCTGGGGACAGGCGGCAGTGTCAGGGTTCACACTGGCCGTGGGATAAACAGCGTCACTGATCTCTACTGGGGGCTGGAGGTGGCAGTTTGGGGGGAGGCC
This sequence comes from Chloroflexota bacterium, assembly GCA_030615705.1. Taxonomy (GTDB): domain Bacteria; phylum Chloroflexota; class Anaerolineae; order VGOG01; family VGOG01; genus JAUWYT01. Next base: position 4,423 of record JAUWYT010000085.1, on the reverse strand, counting down.
GGGGGCGTAGCGAGCCTGCGGGACAACCAGGGGAAGCTTGTAGACGCCTATCCCCTACCTTAAGTGACAGGTGTCGTTGACCAGCACCGCTGCGAAGATCCCGTCCTGGTGTTCGAAGACATTGATGCAGCCATTGTCCTGCCGGATGCGCCAGAAGTGGGAATTGTCTAGGCCAAGCATAGCACAAACCAGGACCTTATTCACCACCTGATGGGCCACCAGTAGAACGACCCTACCTTCGTGGCGGGCTGTGACTTCTTTCAGAGTGGCCATTCCTCGGAGGCGCACCTGGCGCAGGCTCTCCCCGTTGGGGAATTTGACCAGGTGGGGTTTCTCTAGCCAGCGCCGATAGAGGTCGGGATAGACCTTGGCGACCGCGGCAGACGATAGCCCCTGCCAGTCGCCATAGTGAATGTCAATGACGGCCGGCAGCGGCTGGACCGGCAGGCTGAGCTGCTGAGCTATTGGCCGGGCCGTCTCCACCGCGCGCTTCAAGGGGCTGGAGTAGACCGCAACAATGAGGCGGTTGGCGAGCCGCTCTGCCAGAGCATGAGCTTGAGCCAGTCCCGTATCGTCCAGCGGCAGGTCAACCCGGCCACGGAAGCGCTCGCCAGCCCCGGATTCGATGTTCCACTCCGTTTGACCATGGCGCACCAAAATGATTCGGGTCATGAAGGGCCTCCGTGTCCGAAAGCTAGCGCATTCCGCTATATGCCTGTCCGAAGAATAGCAGACTGGGCTCCCATGCCCGGTCGGGGCGGCGTAGGAGCCGCCCCTGCTGGACTTTTCGGATAGGTTCTACTCCTCTTCTTCACCCTTGCCTTGCTCTTCGTCTGCGCCGGTCACAGCGCTGCGGAAATCGCGGATCGCTCCGCCCAAAGCGCCTCCCACATCGCGAAGGCGGCTGGCTCCAAAGAGCAAGAGGATGATTAAGAAGAACAGCAGCAATTCAGGTGCCCCTATTTGTCCAAACATGTCTTCCCCCTTTGGGTAATTTCCCCTTGATATTTGTGTTCTTCAACCAACTCTTCAAGAACCATGGATTCACCGCTAGAATTATAGCACGGTATTGATGACAAGACAAATCAGCAGCCGCCTCAGATTTAGCTCTTTTGATGAAACTTCATCTCCCTCGGGGCTTGCAGAGCGGTTGGCTGCAAGCCCCAAGATGTAGGAGGGAAGTAGAGACGAGGGGGGCCCCCTCGTACTCCCCGGGCATTCGCTGCGCGAGCCGCTCGCGATCGGGCTTGCGCAAATCGGCCATCGGTGATAAACTATGGACAGGACTTGGGAGGAGGTTGTTATGACTGCTCAGGCACTCTACCGCAAGTGGCGCCCACGCACTTTCGACGAGGTGGTCGGCCAAGGGCACGTGACTCATACCCTCCAGAACGCTCTGCTGAGCGGGCGTATCAGCCATGCCTACCTCTTCGCTGGGCCTCGGGGCACAGGCAAGACCTCGATGGGGCGCCTCTTAGCCAAAGCAGTCAATTGTTTGTCCACAGAGGACAATAAGCCTTGTAACCAGTGCCACATCTGTCAGGCGATCAACGAGGGTCGTCTGCTGGACCTCATCGAGATAGACGCCGCATCTAACCGAGGAATTGATGATGTGCGTGGCATCAGGGAGAAGGTGGGCTTCCGGCCCAACGAGGCCCGTTATAAGGTCTATATGCTCGATGAGGCCCACATGCTGACTGAGCCGGCCTTCAACGCCCTGCTGAAAACGCTAGAAGAACCGCCACCTCATGTGATCTTCGTCCTGGTCACCACCGAGCCCCACAAGATCCCGGCCACCGTCCTCTCCCGTTGTCAGCGCTTCGACTTCCGGCGCATTCCCCTCCAGGACATCATCGGCCACCTGAAGCACATCGCCGATCACGAGGGCCTGACTGTGGAGCCAACGGCATTGGAGCTCATCGCACGCAGCGCCACCGGAAGCATGCGCGATGCGGAGAGCCTCTTGGATCAGTTGCTTTCCTATGGCGGTCAGGAGATCACTTTAGCCCAGGTGCAGTCGGTCCTAGGCACCGTCCCCTCTCAGGCGGTGGGAGAATTGGTGAATCAACTGGTGGCCCGCAATGTGGCTAAGGGCCTTGACGTTATCAATCGGGTTATCGGTGATGGCGTTGACCCCCGCCAGTTCAACCGCCAGGTGGTGGAGTACTTGCGTGAGCTGCTCCTGATCAAAGTCGGCGAAGGCTCGAGCCTTACGCGCGTCACGCCCGAAGCCCTGCAGGAGATGAAGGGCCAGGCGGCACAGCTCTCAACCAGGGAACTAATCAAGGTAGTTAAACTTTTCAATCAGGCTGGCCTTGACCTCAAGGCCAGCACCCAGTCACAGTTGCCCCTGGAGCTGGCCTTTGTAGATGCCACCTTGGGTGAAGAAGAGAAAACCACTCCGTCGGTGGCTCGGCCCAGTTCTGCAACCGTTCCCAGGACCCCCGCAGTGGCAAGGGTGGCCTCTTCCCCTCGATCAGCTCCAGCCGGTGAGCCGGCTAAGTCTGTCAAAGAGGAGGCCGAGGAGCAGTCGAGAGGTACCTCAACAGGGCTGAAGTTGACTCTGGATGAAGTCAAGACCAAATGGGCTCAAATCCTTGGCGAGATAAAGCCTAGAAACCGTTCAGTTGAGGCCCTGCTCAAATCTTGCCAGCCCCTGGGTGTGGAAGGTCAGGAGGTCGTGCTTGGCTTTTACTACACTTTTCACAGGGAAAAGATCGAGGAACCTAAGAGCAAGGCCCTGATAGAGAGTATCATTAGCCGGGTGGTTAAGAGCCCGTGTCACATCCGTTGTGTGCTCTCACCTAAGAGCGGGCGACAAGCACAGCCGGATCAAGAGCCAGTCAGGAGGGCGCAGAAAGACACTAGCGAGAATGAGGAGACGCCCAGGGACAAATATTCGTCTATCGCCGAGGATCCCCTCATACAAGCGGCGGTGAGCAAATATGGAGCTCGGGTCGTAGATGTGCAGTGAGTGATCCTGCGCGTTGGCAGGGAGGTACGGGAGGTGACCAAGAGAAGAAGGTTTCAGCCCAAAGGCGGTCAGATGGACATGATGCGGCAGGTCCAGAAGCTCCAGGAGGAAGTGCTTAAAGCTCAAGAGGCTTTGGGCGAAGAGACGATCACCGTCACCGCAGGGGGCGGGGCCATTACCGTGGTGATGACGGGCCAGCAGAGGATTCAGTCCATTTCCATCGCCCCCGAGGTGGTGGATCCCGATGACGTGGAGATGCTGGAGGACTTGGTCACGGCTGCAGTGAACGAGGCACTGCAGAGATCCCAGGAATTGGCTGGTGAGCGGATGAGCGCCTTAACCGGGGGGCTGCGCATCCCCGGCTTGATATGAGAAAGCTTTCTGGCGGCACGCATATGAAGTGCCTGGGAGATTTCGCTCTCAGGTGGCGTGTTTCAGCCGCTGGCAGAAGGAGTACTTAGGTATGCAGATCGCCCCTGAGCCTGTAGCCAGGCTCATCGAGGAGTTCAGGCGGCTACCGGGCATCGGCCCAAAGACAGCTTCGCGCCTGACCTTTTTCTTGGTTAGAGGCCCCGCTGAGCAAGCGGTATCCCTGGCTGAAGCTTTGCGCCAGTTGAGGGAGCGCATCACCTTTTGTTCTACTTGCTTCAACATCACCGAGGAGAGTCCCTGCCCCATCTGTCGGGATGAAGGGCGCGATCGTTCTATCATTTGCGTTGTGGAAGAGCCCCTGGATGTATTGGCCATCGAGCGGACCCGGGAGTACAGGGGCCTCTACCACGTCCTGCATGGCGCCATCTCGCCGGTGGATGGAATTGGCCCCGAAGATCTGAGGATCCGCGAGCTGATCCACCGTCTGCGGGCCGAGCCTGCCGAGGAGGTAATCCTGGCTACCAACCCCAGCCTGGAGGGCGAGGCCACGGCCATGTATCTGCACCGCCAGTTGGTGCCACTGGGCGTGCGGGTTACCCATCTGGCGCGAGGGCTGCCTGTAGGCGGAGATTTGGAGTACGCCGACGAGATAACCTTAGCTCGGGCTTTGGAGGGACGGCGGGAGATGTGAGAAATGAGGGCGCACGATTAGCTGATGGCAAATAGCCTATGGCCGATAGCAAGACAACCTCTCTTGCCTCCGCTATCTGCTATTAGCTATATGCCATTTGCCAGTTAGGGGTGAGCGATGGGATTCGAACCCACGATCTCCTGGGCCACAACCAGGTGCCTTAAACCACTCGGCTACGCTCACCACAAGCTTTCTTAATCTTACCACAAAAAGGCAAATCGAGCAAATGGATCCTTATCTGGTTCTAGTAAGATGAGTGCACAGATCGATAACCTTGCGAGCTTGCTTCAACAAATGCCGGAGACCTTCTCTCAGAATGACCGGGAGTTAATCGAGAGAGCCTACGGGCTGGCTGTGGTAGCTCATTCCCACCAAAAGCGCGCCTC
>JAUWYT010000264.1 GCA_030615705.1 Chloroflexota bacterium | reverse complement strand
CGGCGTTCACCCAACTGCGGTTCGTAGCCACACTGAAAGAGGTTACCGGCCTACCACTCGGCGTATAGCGCATCTCTGGGCTGCGCTCCAGCCTGCCTATAATCATCACCTTGTTCAAACCCCTGGCCATCTTTTCCCCCCCTCCTCAAGTTAAAGGCTTCGGCAAGTTTTCGAGCACCTCTTTCTAGTCCTCAACTCGCACCAGCAAATAGCGGATGACTTCCTCTGTGAGTTTCAAGTTCCGCTCGAGTGCGTTGATAGACTCGGGATCCAGTTGAAATTGCATCAACACATAATATCCTTCCTTCTGCTTCTGGATCGGATACGCCAGGCGGCGCCTGCCCCAATGGTCTACATTGGTCACCTGGCCGCCGCCATCGGCGATGAACTGGCTGACCTTCTCCGTGACATCCGTTATCCCCTCATCTTCGACATCGGCGTGGACGATGAAGGTAAACTCATAACTGCGCATGTCGGCGATGATGTGCCTCCTTTCTTAAGAAAAGCTCTCTATCCACTACCCTCGCTTGACGACGGGTATAACTATAGCACAAAGCGGCGGTTTTGGCAAGCGACTAAATGCTAAATCTGAAGTGGGTGACATCACCGTCCTCCATTACGTATTCCTTGCCCTCCAAACGCAGAAGGCCCCTCCCTTTGGCTGCGGCGAAGGAGCCGCTAGCCATTAAATCCTGGTAGGAAATGACCTCGGCGCGGATGAAGCCTCGCTCCATGTCGCTGTGGACCTTGCCAGCAGCCTGGGGGGCCAAAGTACCCCTTAGAAGCGTCCAGGCTCGCACCTCTCTTCCCCCGGTAGTGGTGAAGAAAGTCATCAAATTCAGCAGACGATAGCCAGCCTCGACCAGCTTTTGCAGCCCCGGTTCCCCTGAGCCGGCCTCGGCACGGTAGGCTGCTGCTTCTTCAGGAGGCCAGTCAGCTAACTCCATCTCCAGTTGGGCGCAAATAGAGACCACTTCTGCCCCTTCGACGGCCGCCATCTCGGCTACTGCCGCCGCTAACTCCCCGCCTCTGGGCAGATCCTCCTCCCCTACGTTGGCCACGTAGAGCCGCGGCTTGGCTGTCAAAAGATTTAACTCCCTCAGCATACCCGCCTCTTTGTCCTTCACTGTCAAGTCACCAGCCTTTTCCCCCGCCTCAAGGTGGTGGTGCAACTCTTCCAAGAAATCCAGCTCGGCGGCGTAATCCTTTGGTCGTCGCTTGGCTGCCGAGCGGACCTTCTCCAGTCGCCGCTCAACGGTGGCTAGGTCAGCCAGGACTAGCTCTAGGTCCACGACCTGGATATCGTCCCGAGGGTTGGGTTCGGCCGTAACGTGGGGGATCTGGGGATCGCGGAAGCAGCGCACCACCATGGCTACGGCGTCCACATTGCGAATGTAGCCCAGGAATTGGTTGCCTAACCCCTCGCCGTGGCTAGCGCCCTTCACCAGCCCGGCGAGGTCCACGAGTTCGATGGTCGTGGGGACGACGCGTTCCGGATCCACCATGGCGGCGATGTCCGACAGCCGTTGATCGGGCACCTCGGCCACGCCTACGTTGCGCTCGATGGTGGTGAAGGGGTAGCTGGCGACAGCGGCGTTGGCCTTGGTCAAGGCGTTAAAAAGGGTCGACTTGCCCACGTTGGGCAACCCCACGATACCGATTTGCAGGCCCATCCTCTTGTCCCCTTTTCGATAATCAGCTTTGCTATTATAGCATCGAACGCCCCTCTCCGCAACAATGAAACACTAACGCTTGACAAGCGTGAGGTTTGCCCTATACTTAAAAAGACAGGGTTGGAAGGGGGATTTGGTTTGAAGTGGGAGTTCATAGCTGAGGCGAAGCGGATACTGAAGCGAGAGCAGGGGACAATCTACAAGGATTGGGGAGGCAAGCTGCCCATCGCTCTGGCCTACCCTAACACCTATCAGGTGGGCATGTCCAACCTGGGCCTGCAGACGGTGTACCGTCTCTTCAACGAGCGGGCCGACGTGGTCTGCGAGCGGGTTTTCTATAGGCAGGGAGCGGGGAGCAGGCCACTGATTTCGCTAGAATCGCAGCGGGACGTCAAGGATTTCGCCGTTTTGGCTTTCTCCATCTCCTTCGAGATGGACTATTTCAACGTGGTGGAGATGCTGCGCCAGGCGGACATCCCTCCACTGGCCGAGGAGCGAGCTGAGGACTACCCCTTGCTTCTGGCCGGTGGCCCTGCTGTAACTGCCAACCCCCAGCCCCTGGCTACTATCTTCGATGCCTTCGCTATCGGCGAGGGAGAGGTCATTGTCCCTCCTTTGGTTGAGGCCTTGCAAGTTGGTGTCGGCGAAAGCCGATATGAGCTTCTCTCAGCATTGGCTCACATACCTGGCATCTACGTCCCGAGCCAGCATCAAACATCCAGCATCCAGCATCCAGTAGAACGCCAATGGGTGCCTGACCTCGATGGTTGTCCTGCCACCTCTGTCGTTCTCACCCCCGACACGGAGTTCGGCGATATGTACTTAATAGAGATCGCCCGCGGCTGTGGGCGAGGCTGCCGCTTTTGCCTGGCTGGTTACACCTATCGTCCCGTGCGGGAACGGAGCCCGGCGGTCCTGCTGGAGCAAGCTGAGAAGGGGCTGCGCTATCGTGACAGGATCGGCTTGGTGAGCGCCGCCGTCTCCGACTACTCGCACATCGAGGAGCTGGCCACGCGCCTGTGGGGAATGGGAGCCAAGCTCTCCGTCTCCTCCCTGCGAGTCGCCCCCCTCCCCGAGGCCTTGGTTCGTGCTCTGGCTGAGAGCGGAGTCCAAACCTTGACCATTGCCCCCGAGGCCGGATCTCAACGCCTGCGCACTTTGATCAACAAGAACGTGTCCGAAGATGACCTGATGCGAGCTGTGGAGTTGACTGCCCGTTACGGCCTCGCGCAGCTCAAGCTCTACTTCATGCTCGGCCTACCTACTGAAACCGAGGAGGATGTCCAAGCTCTCATTGACCTGGTACTGGCTGTCCGGGGGCGCTTTCCGCGTCGGATCACGGTGAATATCACCCCCTTCGTGCCCAAGGCCCACACTCCATTCCAGTGGGTAGCCATGGCTCCGGTCGAGGGCTTGAAAGAAGGGCTGAACCGCATTGAGCGGGCTCTACGACCTAGAGGCATTGCTGTCAAAGCCGAGAGCCCTGCCTGGGCAGCGGTGCAGGGCGTCCTATCCCGGGGCGATAGCCGGGTGGGCCAGGCTTTGGTCAGGGTGAAGAGGAGGTCCCTCGCAGCCTGGCGGCGAGCTCTACGGGAATGCCAGCTCGATGCCGTCGAATACCAAAGAGAACGCTCATTGGACGAGCCCTTACCCTGGTCCGTGGTGGACAGCGGCGTCAGCCGTGATTACCTATGGCGGGAGATGTGCCGAGGATTAGAAATCCCCGTCT
>JAUWYT010000098.1 GCA_030615705.1 Chloroflexota bacterium | reverse complement strand
GCCCCCTATGCTAACGCCGGCCTGAAAGACCTGCTTCACATCCCTCCCCTCTCCGATCCCAGGATCAAACAGGTCATCGAGGTGACGGGCTACGCCTTCCCCAGCGGGCACGCCCAGAGCAGGATAGTCACCTGGCGGTATCTCGCCGGACGATTTCGGAAGGGTGCGATGTGGGCGGTAGCTGTCGTCCTCCCACTCCTCGTCGCACTTTCGCGGGTTTATCAGGGGGTGCAATATCCCCAGGACGTGGTGGGAGGGGCGATGATCGGCGTGCTCTTCATCCTGGCCTTTAGTTGGGCCCTCTCGACCATCGAGGAAAGGGGAATCGACATCCCCTTGGCGATGAAATTGGCAGCCGCCCTGCTCGTTCCCCTGGCCCTGCTGGCCCTTCACGCCACTGATGACACCGCGACGCCTATGGGGACAATGCTAGGGATGGGGATGGGCATCGTCCTCGAGGGCGAATTCGGCGGCTTCGATAGCGGCGGGGTCTCGTGGAAAAGGGTTGTCAGGTTCTTCGTCGGCATTGCCGTCGCGTTGGGTTCTTGGGTGGGCCTCAAGGCAATCTTCCCCGCCGGCATCATCTTCCGCCTGATTCGCTACACGATTGTTGGGTTCTGGGTGGCCTTCTTTGCCCCGTGGCTCTTGGTGAAGACGTTCCTAGCGAGACGGAAGGGGGGGATAGGAGGTCTATGCCTTTGAAGGCGGTTACTCCCTCGGTGCTCAAAAACAGAAATTTCAGGCGCCTTTACCTGGCCCAGTTCGCCTCCCTGACGGCCACTTACGCCATCTACTTCGCCTCCATGGCCTTGGTGGAGGAGATCACCCGTTCCAGCGCCCAGATGGGCCTCATGATATTCTCCTCTACGTTGCCAGGATTGCTCTTCGGGCTGCTGGCCGGGGTGGTGGTGGACCGCCAGGAACGGGTGAAGATCATGATGGCCGCCAACCTCCTGCGCGTGCTGGTGGCCCTGGCTTTCAGCGCCGCCATACACTTCTTTCCCCGCATTTATCTGCTGCTGACTATCTATCTAACCAATTTCTGCATCTCGGCCCTCGCCCAGTTCCTCATCTCGGCCGAGGGAGCCACTGTCCCCCGCCTGGTAGGGGAGAAGAAACTCATGGCGGCTAACTCGCTCTTCAACATCTCCTCCCTGGTCTCCCAGGGGGCTGGCTTGGTCGTCTTGGCCCCGCTGCTGTTGAAAATCAGCGGGGCGGAGGCCGTCGGCCTGGTGGGGGCCATCCTCTACCTGGCAGCCCTGGTAATCATCGCCCCCCTGCCCAGGGAGAACATGACCCGTAAGCCGAGGCAGGGGCGGAGGCTGGCCGAGATATGGACCGAGCTCAAGGAAGGGTGGCGCTTCATATTTAGCGACCGCCTCGTCGCCTGGGCCACCTTCCAGTTGACCCTCGCCTCGATGCTGACCCTGATGCTCACCACCCTGGCGCCGGGGTTCGTGGCCCGCGTGCTCGGCCTGGAGGTGGCCGACGCGGTCTACATGGCCGTGCCCGTGGGGATGGGCTTCGGACTGGGCATAGCCCTGATGGGGAGGCGAGGCAAGTTATTGAGCAAGGAGAGGTGGATCAGCCTGGGTTTCATCGCGCTGGGCCTGGGCCTGGCTGTGCTGCCTCTTCCGAGGGGCGCGGGCGCCCCCTCTTTTCTCCTCCTGGCGATGGGCATCTTCACTATAGGCCTGGGCCTCGCCCTGGTCACCATCCCCGCCAAGACCATCCTGCAGGAGCGCCCGCCGGTGGGGATGAGGGGGCGGGTCATCTCCACCCAACTGGTCCTGGGCAACGCCGCCTCCACCCTGCCCATGCCCCTGGGCGGGGGGTTGGCGGACCTCATCGGCATCAGGAAGGTGATGCTCATCCTGGCCTGCATCACCTTAGGGGCGGCGGCGGCCGGTATACGGCAGGCTCGGAGCTGAGGGGAAGGCAAATGGCTTGGTTTTTCCGTCGCCCAAAGGCTTCGCCCTTGAGTGCTCTAGCCCGAAGGGTGGGATTGGCCTTCAGCGGCGGTGGGGCGAGAGGGCTGGCCCACGTCGGCGTGCTCAAGGTTCTGGAGCGGGAGAGCATCCCCGTTGACTTCCTGGCCGGCACCAGCATGGGCGGGATAATCGCGGCCGCCTACGCCTCCGGCCTTGGCGCCGAATACATCGAGAAAGAGGCCCTGCGCATGGGCCAGTGGAGAAATCTCATCGCAGAACTGCTGCGGTCATCATGGCGAGCCGGGCTGCGACAGGTAGCGCCGGAGGCGCCCAGGGTGGGCACAAAGACAGAGGACGACCATGCAGCCGATCCCTGAACACGGCCCCTGTTACGTCTGCGGGACTCAGAAGGCCCGCAACATGGGCGTTATCTGGTACGCGCGCGACGACGGCGCCGTGGTGACGGAAGTCACCCTGACCGAGGAGCAGCAGGGGCCGCCGGGCCACGCCCACGGCGGCGCTTCGGCGGCACTGCTGGACCAGGCCATGAGCGCTGCTGTGTGGCGGGCCGGCTACACCGCGGCTGCCGTCAAACTGGAGGTGGGGTACCGTCGGCCGATGCCCCTGGGCCAGCCCATCCAGGTAGAGGGCAGTGTGGTGGAGAAAGACGGCCGGGCCGTATAGACCCGAGGCGAGATCCGTCTGGCGGATGGTACCGTGGTCGGGCGCGGCATCTACGTGGAGGCGCCCCACCTGTTCGACCCGCTATTCCGGCGGGCTGAGGGGGAAAAGCAGGAAGACTGAGCGAGGAGATAGAACTGTGCGTATCATTCTATACACCGGCAAAGGCGGTGTGGGCAAGACCAGCGTGGCGGCGGCTACCGCCCTGCGCTGCGCCGAGTTTGGTCACCGCACCGTGGTCCTCAGCACCGGCGCCGCCCACAGCCTGTCTGATTCCTTCGGCGTCCCCCTCGGCCCGGAGCCGGCAGAGATTGTCCGCAATCTTTGGGGCCAGGAGGTGGACGTGTACTACTCCATCGAGAAGCACTGGGCCACCCTGCAACGCTACATGGCCGCCGTCTTCTCCTGACAGGGTGTGGCCAACATGCTGGCCGAGGAGATTACCGTCATCCCCGGCATGGAGGAGGGGACCAGCCTGCTGTGGGTCAACCAGCACTACGAAGAGGGGAAGTACGACGTTGTCATCGTGGACTGCGCCGCCAACGGCTGAGACTTTGCGGCTCCTTTCGATCCCCGACGTGGGCCGCTGGTGGTTCGATCGGCTGTTCCCCATCGGCCGGCGGGCCACCCTGGCCCTGGCTCCCCTGGCCCGTCCCCTTCTGAACAGCATGCCGTTGCCTGATCGGGAGACCTTCGACGCTACCGAGGGCCTCTTCGATCAACTGGGCGACATGCACCGGGTCCTGTCGAATCCGGAGACGTCCTCGATGCGCCTGGTGCTCAACCCGGAGAAGATGGTCATCAAGGAAGCCCAGCGCACCTACACCTACCTGAATCTGTACGGCTACGTCACCGATGCCATCGTCTGCAACCGGGTGATGCCCCAGCAGGCGGCCGGGAGCTACTTGGGTGCCTGGCTGGAGACCCAGGCGAAGTACTTGCAGTTGGTGGAGGAGGCGTTCGCGCCCCTACCCATTCTGACCGTGCCCTACTTCGAGCAGGAGGTGGTGGGCTTTGCGATGCTGCGCCGCCTGGCCATGGCCTTGTTCGGGGAAGGAGATCCGTCGCGCATCTTCTTCCAAGGCCAGACCCACCACATCAAGGAGCAAAACGGGGAGTACGTGTTGGCCGTGCCGCTGCCTTTCGTAGAGAAGCGAGACATCTCGCTGCTGCGCAAGGGGGACGAGCTGACGGTGCAGGTGGGCGGCTACCGGCGCAGCTTCATCTTGCCCTGGGCGCTGATGGGCCTACAGACCCAGGGGGCGAAGTTCGAAGGGGATGTGCTGCGGATTCGTTTCCGGTGGGAGGAGCGGGAACTGAGGCAGTGAGAGGATGCAGTGTCTCCTTCTGGAGATTATGGGCTCTAAGCCCTGACCCCGATTAGGTCGTACTCCATGGCCCCCGTGATGAGCACGGGAACCATCTCCCCCATGGGCAGCTCCTCCTTGACGAGGACCAGCCCATCTATCTCAGGAGCGTCGCGGTAGGAGCGCCCCGCGCTGAGGCCATGGCCACTGCCCTCGACGAGGACATCCAGACTCCGTCCTATCATCTGCCGGTTCTTGGCCAAGGAGATGCCTTGCTGCAGCTCCATGAGCCTTCGGTAGCGCTCCTTCTTGACATCCTGCGCTATATGATGGGGCAACTGGGCCGCATCAGTGCCCTCCTCCCGCGAGTAGGTGAAAGCTCCAACCCTATCGAAGGCCATCTCCTCGACGAAATCGAGTAAGGCCTCGAATTCCTCCTCGGTCTCGCCAGGGCAGCCGACGATGAAGGAGGTGCGCAGGGCGATGTCGGGCATGGCTTGGCGCAGATCGGCGATCAAGCGCCGCACCCTATCCGCATCGTGAGGACGGTTCATGCGGCGCAGGGTCTCGGGGTGGGCGTGCTGCAGGGGTATGTCCAGGTAATGGCAGACCTGGGGGTGCTGGGCCATGGTCTCGATGAGCCTGGGGGTGATGTGCTGAGGATACGAGTACATCAGGCGCAGCCAGGTAAGCTCTGGCGCGGTCTTCAAAATGGCCTCGATGAGGCCGGGCAAAGCGTCGCGCTGGCCTCGATCGCGCCCGTAAGCGGTGGTGTTCTGGGCGATGAGGACGATCTCCTTGACCCCCTGGGCCACCAACTCGCGGGCCTCACCCACGATGGCTTCTACCGGCCGGCTGCGGGACGGCCCCTTGATCATCGGAATGGCGCAGAAGGAGCAGGGGGCGCTGCAGCCATCGGCGATCTTAAGGTAGGCGCTGGCTCCTTGAACGACGGACCTCGACATCGAGTCAACGGCGGGTACGGGCGATTCGCCGATCACCACCATCGGCCCCTTGCCATCCGACGACAATCTCTCCACCAGGGCCGTGATCTCCATCCAGCGCCTGGTGCCGATGATGCCATCCAGGCCGGGGATCTCTTTGACCAATTCGCGGCCATAGCGTTGGGAGAGGCATCCCGCAGCGATGAGCAACTGCCCTCGTCTCTTGGCCTCGACCAGCTCCCGCAAGGCAGCAAAGGACTCCTCCTTGGCAATGTCAATGAATGCGCAGGTGTTGACGATTAGAACCTCCGCTGCCGTCGAATCTTCAGCGGGAGCATAGCCAGCCCGTTGGAGTAGTCGGCTCATCCCTTCAGAGTCTACGGTGTTCTTGCAACAGCCCAACGAGAGCAGGTAATAGCGCGCTTCGTTTCGATTTACTCTAGGCACTTCTTTCACACTCCTCTGCAACAGGGCAGGTTGCGCACTTCTCTCGGCGGCAATAGTCCTTACCCAACCTCACCAGCGAGGATTCGAAATCGGCGAAGTCCCAGGCTGGCAGGGCTTGCCCTTCCCAAACCGACCTGAGCTCGCTCAAGATCTCCCTTCGTTCGTCCGTTTGAACGAGCCTCAGATTCCGAGCAGCCATCACTGCCAGGTCCTGGGGCAGCGGGTCGGCCTTATCCCAGACATCGCGCAACTCCCTGAGGAAGATGTTGGCCGTTGTGGGGCCGATGCCTCTGCCTAGCTCCATCAGCTTCTGCTCCAGGTCATGGGGGCTTTGCGCCCGGGCGTGAAGCACGTTTAGGTCGCCGTCGAACCTTTCTTTCAAGGCCGCCACGACCTCCAGCAGCTTGGTGGCGGTCTTGAAGTCGTAGCGGACGTAGCCCCCGGCGTCCAGGATCTGAACCAGACCATCCCACCCGGTTTCCAGGATTCGATCGGGGCTCAGCACCCCGCTCCTTTCGAACTCCCGGTAGGTGTTGTTGGCGGTGGTCTCCGAGATCCTGGCCGCGTAGAGGATGGAGGCCAGGAACCATTTGAAGACCTCCTGAGAATCCCTTTTGTCAAGGTTGATCCCCAAGGAGACCCAGAACGGCCCTCCCATCTTCTCCAAAAGGTCTTTGATCAATTGCCGCTCACTCATCTGTTAATCAACCATGCTGGGCTATAGTATCCGATCGAACCCTGGCGTACCCATTGCGATGCGCACTCAGCCTCGTATGATAGATGAACTTCATCTAGCCAGTGCTCTTTAACGCTTAGGGAGTGGCGGTGGGTGTAATTGTGGGAGTTACGGTGATCCCGGCACCGACCGTCGGCGTGAGGGTGGCTGTAACCTCAGGTGTAGCAGGCGTGGGGGTGACTCCCTCCGGCCACCATTCCACGTCCACCACCTGGCCCCTTTCCCCCAGGAGGCCCAGGGGTTTGCTGTTGACGGTGGCTTCCACGCCGCCGCCGTTACCACAGCGCAAGGCGACGCTCTCTCGCCCGCGCCAGGTGCGCGTTGTGCCCGCTTCCAAAGAGCCCACGAAAG
>JAUWYT010000110.1 GCA_030615705.1 Chloroflexota bacterium | reverse complement strand
CCAGCCCCTCCAGCGGCCAGCCGAGGAAGACCGTCTTATAGTTCTGGCTGTAACAATTGTAACTGGTGGAGTTGGTCTGGCCTGTGCCGTTCCAACGGAACGGCGAAGAAACCCCTCACCCACCCCAGTTGTTCACATCGTCGGTATAAAGATCACCCGGCCAACCGTCGGGCGCCGTCAGGTTGTAGGGGCCCAGTCCGCTGCCGATGGGGTGGCCCGCACTACCCACCGGGTCCATCCCTTTCACGTCGCTGGTGTAACTGCCAATGCGGGTAGCTCTGGCCGAACGAGGTCAGACCCCTATCGTAGAGGTAATCGTCGCTCACGAGGCAGAATCGGCCATCCGCGTCGAGATAAGTCACCACTGCCGCTTCGTTGGCCGAGGTGAAGGCGTCGCTCCGGGGATAGCCAGTGAACCAGGTGACCATCTTGTAGCCCATGAGGTCGCTAGCAGACGGGTCGCCCGACTGGCCACGTCCAAGACATCACGAGTTGCGCCCACTTCATCAAGGGTCGAGATGCAGTAGGGCCGCACATCAGGGTTGTCGTGGTCGTCATCTACCAGAAGCAGGCAGGGTAACGGCGAGCTGGCCTCGGTCGTGAACACATAGCGCAAGGGCACAAAGGCGATGAGGCCGCAAAGTACGGCGCTGGTGAAGGTCAAGATGAAAGTTCTATAAATCAGCGGACTGGTCCTCTCTGCTATTGCTGCTAAGTATAGTATATCAGATTGCAGCTCCTTTGGCAATAACAGAAGCCCCCTGTGCGACTAATAGTAGTCCTATTCTAAAGTATTGCGCCAACTTGCGCAGCTAGACGGAACGGAGTAGAATTGAGGAGCATGAAAGGCAGAGTATATGTCAGTTTGGATAGCTGCGGGGCTCACTGAATAACCCCGAGTTCTCCTTGTCCTTTTGCCAGGGCTGGGGTATAATGACGGCTGCGTGGCTCCGCTAACATTGAATCATCGGGACGTGACATGCTTATCGAATTGCTAATCGCGGCCTTGGCAGTGGTAATCTTGATAGCAGGCTCCATTGGCCTCTATGGATCCCAACAGATCATCAAACGGCGCACACCTGACGTGCGAACTGATCCGGCCGACTACGGCTTGAGCTATGAGAAGATAGCTTTCAAAAGCCGCGATGGCCTGACCCTGCGTGGTTGGTTCGTCCCAGCCGAAAAGCCACGGGGGACAATCGTTTTCTGTCACGGTCACGCCGGAAGCATGGACCCCGATATCGAGTACGCGCCTGCCTTTCACGATAGCGGATACAATCTCCTCATGTTCGACTTTCGTGGCCATGGCCGCAGCGAAGGCCAGCGTGTTTCGATGGGCTACCGTGAGCGGCTGGACCTGCTGGGAGCTGTTGATTATCTAAGGAGCCGGGGTATAGACCGCGTGGGGGTGCTGGGCTTTTCCATGGGCGGAGCGGTGGCTATCAGCACGGCCCCGCAGAGCGAAGCCATCCGCGCCGTGGTCTGCGATGGGGGCTTCACCCGACTTGGGAACGCAATCGCTCGCGGGGCGAGGGAGCGAGGCTGGCCCGGCTGGGTCGCTGCCCTGGTGAGCCCCTTGATCATTTGTTTGGCCAGCCTACGCCTTGGCTCCTGGCTGCCCAGGGCTGACCCTGTCCGCTGGGTGGATAAAATCGCCCCGCGGGCTCTCCTCATCATCCACGGAGGGTTAGATCCCTATGTCTCATTGGCCGACGTACACGAGCTCTACGCTAAAGCCGGTGAGCCCAAGGAGCTCTGGGTAGTGCCCCAAACCGGTCACCGCAGGGTGGATAAACAACGTCCTGACGAATACAGGGCCAAGCTATTGGCCTTCTTCGATAAGTGGCTGTAACAGGCTCCGCATCATTAGATCAAGAGAGGAGGACGAAGTGAAGAAAAGAGCGATAATTCTCGTCGTTCTGGGGTTGTTACTCTCTTTCCTGCCCAACTGCCAGCGCAAGCCCAAGGGCGGTCCTTTGGAGCTGCTCTACATTGCCCCTTTCGAGGCCGGCATTAAGCAAGGATCTGACCTGCCGGGCACGGGTATTCACTACGTTGGTCTGTCCGACAAGGGGGCCGAGATTCTCCTTGATGACCAAACCGCCTTCAAGCAGAAGGGCGATTCCCTCGATCGGAAGGGCAGCCCCGTGGAGGATGTGGACTTGGACCTCTCGCTGCGGGTGGCCTGGTTCACCGAAGAGACCCTCTACGTGGCTGGGATAGCCAAGGTGACCGTACGGGACCCTATGCCTGAGGTGGCCTCTATCCCGACAGAAGTTCCTGTAAAATATTCCAACGCCCCGGTGACCTACCGGGTGGAGCAGGGCGACTACATTCCGGGCACCCTCGTTAAGTACTTGAGCAGGCGGGAAGAGGGAATCGAGCTGAGCGGCGTCGAGGGCTATCCCTATCGCAAGCTCGGCGACTCCATCGTCTGGGAGGGCAGGCTCAAGGAGAAAGTGTTCCTGCAGTTGAATGTCCGGGTGATTTTCATCGCTGAGCACTTCATCAGCGTCGCCGGCACCGCCACTCTCTTGCTTGCACCCAAGAGATGATATGGGTAACCAGGTAGACAAAAAGTATTACGTATCTCGAAAGTCAGAACTCCTTGAGGAATTTGACAAAAATGCTCAGTATTGGAGACAAGTCATTGTCAGCCAATATGGTGATGACTTTGCCAACACCATCGTGAGAGAATCCCGTGTGGAGTACGAGGCCTTGATTCCTGAAATCCCCTACATTGGCGGTGACGAAAACCATTTGACTGGTTCCTTGATTGAGTCGGCTGAGTGTCTGGCGCTCTATAAGGCCATGAAAGCGCGCGGTAAAACAGCAGAAGAAACCGGAAAGATACTGTATGACACAATCGAGGTACGAAGTGGATGTCCCAGCCCACCAATTCGGCCTTCCAAAAGGTTAAGCCGTGAGGAGCTTATGAGAAGACGAAGAGAGCGCGCCGAGAAATCGCAGAAGCGCCGTTACCCAGGGGATTGGGTGTATGGATTCGTTGAGGGAGATGGTAGAGAATTCGATTATGGCTACGATTTCAGTGAGTGCGGCACTCGGAAGTTCTATCACGCTCAGGGAGCTGACGAGTTTCTTGCGTTTTGCTGCTTCCTGGACTTTCCCAAGAGCAAGGCATCCGGTCTAGGGTTAACCAGGACTATGACCATTGCCGAAGGCCACGAAAAGTGTGACCACCGATTCAAGAAAGGCAGAAAAGCGGAACAAGAGTGGCCCCCACCGTTCCTTGAGAGAGAATGAGAATTCCGAAGAATTTAAGAAGACACGAGATACGCTCACCCGTGCTGCAAATGCTGTTCAGAAGGGAGGTTACGTGGCTGTTCGTCCCGTAATTTTGGCTAACGATCCGATATTGCGGAAGAAATCGAAGAAGGTGAAGCATTTTGGGGAGGCCTTGCAGGTCTTGATCAATGATATGGTGGAGAGCATGCAGGCCGCCAACGGAATGGGCTTAGCTGCACCCCAGGTGGGGGTGCAGGAACGGGTCATCGTCGTCCAATTGCCTGAGGACGAGGAGGACCCTCAGAGCGGCAAGCTCTTTGCTCTCTGCAACCCGCAGATTGTCAGGGCCCACGGGGAAGAGGAGGGCGAGGAGGGGTGTCTCTGTGTACCCGGCTACGTGGGAGATGTAAAACGGGCCACTTGGGTCACCGTCAAGGCCCAGGATCGCCGGGGCAGGAAGGTGCGGATCAAGGCGGAGGGGTTATTGGCCCGCGCCTTTCAGCACGAGATAGACCACCTCGATGGCATCCTCTTCATTGATCGAGTGGAGAGCCCTGATAAGATCCGGCGAATCGTCCCGCTAGAAGAAGTGGAGAGGGAAGCTGTCAAGACAAAGGTCCCACTGCAAAAAGCTGAAAGTTTTAAGGTTCAGGTACTTGACAAACTTGGAAAAGTGTAGTATAATATAGACGTATTGAAAATTATCTATGGATAACAGAGTAAGGATGCCGGTTACGTGCGTTGACTTCTGCAAAGCCTTGAGTGATGAAACCAGGCAAAAGATACTGGAGATGCTGCAGCAAAGGGAGATGTGCGTGAGCGACATCGTGGAATCTTTCAATGTTTCTCAGCCCACCGTGTCTCATCACCTCAATATCCTTAAGAATGTCGGGTTGGTGGAGAGCCGCAAGCAAGGCAAGCTCGTGTTCTACTCAATCAATCAAGAAAACGTGGATGAGTGCTGCGGCATGATCGTGACTAAGTTCAGTTGCAAGGAACTCTAATAGTCCACCCAGAGACGGGTTCTTTTTTTTTGAGCCGATATATAGACGTCTTTCGATGCATGTAAATGGAGAAAGATCATCATAACAGAAGGGAGAAAAAGATTATGACTGACAAAGAAAAAATCAAGGAAGGTGTGCGCCGGTCCTATGGTGAGCTCGCTGCCAGGATCATTGAGAAATCAGCCCCTGCCAGTTGCTGCCAACCCGCCCCTGGCTGCTGCTCTCCTGATGAGGACATGCCCAGCTATGCAGAGCAACTGTATTCGCCTGACGAGTTGGCCGGTTTGCCTGAGAGCGTGACAGGCATCACCCTGGGCTGCGGCAACCCCACAGCCATCGCCGAGCTGCAGCCCGGCGAAGTAGTGCTGGACCTGGGAAGCGGTGGGGGCATTGATTGTTTCCTGGCCGCCCAAAAGGTGGGGCCAACCGGCAAGGTCATCGGCCTGGACATGACTCCAGAAATGATCAAGCTAGCCCGTCGCAATGCTAAGGAGATGGGGATGACCAACGTGGATTTCCGCTACGGCGAGATGGAAGAGATGCCCATCCCCAATGAGTCAGTGGATGTGATCATCTCCAACTGCGTCATAAACCTCTCGCCTGAGAAGGACCCGGTCTTCGCTGAGGCCTACCGGGTGCTGCGGCCTGGCGGGCGGCTGGCAATCTCCGACCTCGTCACCAATGGGGAACTGCCGGAGTTTATCCGGAAGAGTGAGGACGCCTGGCACAGTTGCATCGGTGGAGCGCTGGACGAGAGCGTTTATCTGGACAAGATAGAAGCGGCCGGCTTCAGCGATGTAGAGGTGACCTCGCGCACCTACTTTGATCTCGACTCACTGGACGTCGGGGAGTTCATCGAGGGTCTAGCTGAACCCCTTTCGCTGGATGAGCTGAGAGCGTCGCTAAAGAACAAGATCGTGAGCATCAAGGTCAGGGCTCACAAGCCACAGTGAAAGGAGACAGGAGGGAGAACGATGTTGTTCAATTCATGGACAGCCTACCGGCTGGCAAGAGAACGCATGAAAGATGCCCTGCGCGAGGCGGAACAAGAACGACTGCTCCGAGCAGCCAAAGGTCCCAGGAAGGAGCGAAAATGGCGGCTGCGGGTGACGTTGACCCTCAAAAGTCTGTTGGCTATCTTCGCGGACCGCAGGGTTGATGAACTATGCCGCCGGTCTCCGTCAACCGCATCGAGCCGGACCGGGAAGATGACCAACCAAAGGTACGATTCGCGCTGCGCCTGTTGCTAAAACGACAGCCAGGGGCGATGAAGTCTACACGCGGTACCCCGCTTCACACAGAGAGGCAGGATAAGCTCCTGCCTCTCTTTTGTTTCCCCAAGTGAGCACAGCTTACTCTCCAGAATAGGAAGCGTCGGACAAATTTGATAGTTTTTGACAGGGATGTTGTGTTATACTTTGAATGATTAAAGGCCCTAATGGGCTTTTTTAGTGTGCCCTTGGACCGAAAGGGATAGATGAACAAATCCTCCCGTCTGCCTGGGTTCTACAAGCTGAGTTTGGAGGCTCGGGTGGCTGTTGTCGCAGAGTTGGCCGGACTGACGGCTGGCGAGAAGGCGATCTTGATGGGGGAGGGCTTGAGTCAAGCTCAAGCCAATCAGATGATCGAGAACGTGGTGGGTATCCACGCCCTGCCCCTCGGGATAGCCGTCAATTTCCTCATCAACGGCCAGGACTATCTTATCCCTATGGCCATCGAGGAACCCTCCGTTGTAGCCGGGGCCAGCTTCGCCGCCCGGTTGGTGCGCGATGGCGGCGGATTCACCACCAGCAGCGACGAGCCGGTGATGATCGGCCAGATACAGGTGGT
>JAUWYT010000161.1 GCA_030615705.1 Chloroflexota bacterium | reverse complement strand
CCAGCACTTTGAGTGCTGGCTAAAGGCAGATTGCACGCCTGAATGCTTGCTGCGCTCGATGTCAAGGGTCAGCAACGCAGTCGAAGTGATATACCATAATAAGCCCTGTTCACGGCAGCGCCCTTCTGGATAGCGCTGATAGCGGGCCTTGCCATGGCCGTGTTCCTGCAAAAACTCGCTATTTCCGAGGATGTCCCACGGGGATGAGGTAGAGAGGCTCGTGGTCGGTGGGAAGGGAGAGGGCGGCTTGGACCTGGTCATCGTAGAAGGCGCCGATGGGCACCGCCCCCAGATCCAGAGCCACGGCCTGGAGGAGGATGTTCTGGCAGGTGTGGCCTGCCTCCAGCTTGACGTAGCGCTCAGCCCGGCCACCATATTTTTTCGCTGTCCTTTCGTATATCGCAGTGATCACGAAGACCGCCGGAGCCTCTCGTATCCAGTCCTGCCTCAGCCCCGCCTCCCAGAGCTTGAGGCGCAGGTCATCCTGGGACTCGCTGATCACTCTGTGTCCCTGAGGCACATAGTGGTAGAGCCCGTTAGCGGTGGCCACATAGACCTCCAGTGGATAGAGAGCCCCGGCCGAGGGAGCTGTCCGCCCGCCCCAGTCAGCAGTCATCCCCTGAGCAGCCCAGAGAAGCCGGGAAATCTCCTCCAGAGTGAGCTCCTCTTCGGTAAAGCTCCGCACTGAGCGCCGCCGGGCGAGGGCTTCCTCGAGAGAGATCTCCCCCTTCAGCCTCGGCTCTGGCAAAGCTATCTCCTCCGGCGGTGGGGAGGCCTCAACCTCTTTGACCTCCTCGATCCGAGGGCCACAGCCCCCCAAGCTGAGACTTGCCACCAGCGTTAGGGCAAGCACTGCATGACCAACAAATCGCATCTCTTCCTCCCAAGAGCTTATCCGAAAACCGCTAAAGGCGGACGTTAGTCCGTCGCTGGACCAGTGTCCAGCAGGAGCAGGTGAACAGTTACTGATGCTGGATAGGCAAAGCCCGCATGGGGCATGACGCAGACAGGGCTTCCGAAGGTGTACATCAACTTTGGAAGCCTTTCACTTCTTGCGAGCCAGCCAGGGCCGGGACAGAGAGCCGCCCCTACGCGGTGGATGGCGATGTAGTAGAAGCCCTCCGTCCCCTCCTTGCTTCTCCGTCTCGTCCTTGCTCATTGGGAGGCGCTGCCCTTGCCTGCGCGTCGGCGACCTCGCCAAGATAGCAGCCCCCAAACTATCAAACCGATCCACGTAGCCACGCTGATGCCCAACCCCACTTTCCAGTAGAGAGGCTCGAAAACAAGGCGCACCTCGTGGTGGCCTGCCTCCAGGTAGACGGCGCGGAAAGCGTAGTTGGCCCGCAGAACCCGCTCCGCGCGGCCGTCAACGTAAGCCCTCCAACCCGGATAGTAAACCTCGCTAAGGACGAGATATGCCTCCGCCGATGTCCTGGTCGTAAGGTGGATGGCATTGGGCCGGTAAGCAATAATGTCCAAAGAACCGACTTCACCCTCAGTCGATACGTCCAAAGGCTCGCCTCCCTCCACAACCACACTGCTGGCCGGGTCGAAGCTGGGCTCTTGAATGCGGACGAAGGCGCTCTCCTGATCGGCCACCGCTACGGCCCGGTGGACGAGTATGGCCCGAGGCAACGCCCTGGTGTTCAGGTAGATGTTGACCTGGGGATCACGGTCGAAGACGCACGTGAACTTGTCCCAGTCCAAGGGCACGTCCTTGTGGCCGATAACGTACTTGGCGTTCAAGAAGTCATACAGGCGGGAGGACCGAAGGCCCCGGAGGCCCACTGCATCCCAGTAGCGGTCATAATCGGCCAAAAGAAGCGGGTTCCAGATACCCGAAACGTCGAAGACGCCGTACAACAGGCTGGCGTCGGGCTGCCAAACGTCCCAAACGCCTGTTCCCGTGTCTATGCGGTAGTAGCCCGAATCCGATTTGAGGAACTCGATGGCCTCAGGATGTTGGAAGCCCACCGTGGGGTCGTTGTGCTCCAGGTCGGTATAGGCTCCCATGCTGAAAAGGTCAACGGCGATCAAGCCCACAGCCAGTAGGCCCAAGGCCCACCGCCGCACCCAGCGGTAGCGGCGTAGGTAGAGAATAGCCAAGCTGGCAGCCAGGATCAAAAGGAAAAAGACCAGGCCGTTGACAGCGCTCACGGTCCTCTTGAATATCGCCGCGTCTTTACCCTGAGCCGTCAAGATGGCGTGGTAGCCCAGGGCCAAGCCGATGAGCGCCATGCCTAACAGGATCCAAGGAGCTACCTTCAGCAGGCGGCGGAAAAATGCTCGCATCCCACGACTCAGCGGCCGCAGGAGAGCATCCAAACCAAGGGCGGCCAGGGCAGCCAGGGAAAAGTCCAAGAGGTAGATGAAGCGGGCCGGAGCGCGCACCTTGTCGAAGCCGGGCAACAAATAGAGCCAGCCGTGGAGTATGGCATAGCCGCCGAAGGCTAAAAGGAGCGAGATAATGGCCAGGCCCAGGAGGAAACGGGTCAGTTCGTCCCGTCTGAAAAGGACGGCCAACGCGGCCAAGATGAGGGGCAAAACGCCGATATAGCCCACCTCCACCCGATCCCAGGGTCCCCAAAAGCCTGCTGGCCCGCGTCCGAAGAAGCCGGGGATGAAGAGCCCCACCAGCCCCACCGGCGGCAGGGAATATCGGCTGGCCTCCTGATAGCTCATCTCGGCGCGCACAGTGTAGCTGGCCATCTCATAGCTGGGGATGAGGGCTAAGGCGGCGAAGCAAAAGGTAATAACTAAACAAGTAAATAAGTAGACAAGGGGACGGAGGAACGACATCCTGTTTACTCGTCCCTTGTCTGCTTGTCGCCTGCCATCTCGCCAAGCTCTATAACTTTGGTAAACGGCGTACAACACCAGCGTCAGCACGATAAAAAGCGTTATCTGGATGTGTCCGGCCAGGGTGGCGATGCCCAGGAAGGCCCCTGCTGCAGCAGCCATGCCCAGACGCCCCTCGGCCATGGCCCGGTGGTAGCAGAGGAAGATGAGGGGAAGCCAGGCGGCCACGGCGATCATGTTCAGGTTACCGAAGTGGGTGACGAAGAGATCGGAGAACATGAAAGCGATGGCGCCTGATAAGGCAGCTAAGCGTCCTAGATTCGTAAATTCGTAGATTCGTAGATTGCGCAAACAGATGTACATGAGGGCTCCGGCCAGGAAGAAATGTAAGACGGCCAGCAGCTCCATGGTGGAGTAGGTTACTTCGGGGAAGAGGAGGAAAAAGAGGAGGTTAACGGGATAGAATAGGCCCGACTGGTTGTCGGCGGCGAAGGGGGCACCGCCGTAGAGATAGGGATTCCAAAGGGGGATGATACCTCGCCTGAGATTGCGGGCCGCAAAGTGGTACAGGGGATAGAGGAAGGAGACCAGGTCGCCGCCCCCGGAGGGCATCCAGGTATCGGTAGTGAAGAAGAGCTGCCAGAAGAACCCAAGGGTGGCTAAAGCGATGCTGCCTAGGGCCAATATGTCGCGGTGATAGTCTCTCGCCAGCCGCCCCCGATGGTGAAGCCAGCAAGCTATCGCATAAGCTGTTAGCCACAAGCCGAAGAGCCCTAGCAGCCAACTTCCTGGCAAAAGCAAAATGCCCTCCCCCAATCGCTCCTTACTCGGTCGCCTCTCCAGCCAAGACTTCGGCCAACTGCTTTCGTTGGCTGCCGGGTATGGGCCTCTCCTTGCTCAGATTCCGTAGGAAAAGCTTCAATTGCCTGCCATTTAACACGGGAACAGCGGAGTTCTCTGCCTGCAGATCCACCTGGGGATTGGTAAATGCAACCAGCCCCTCAATGGGTACTTCCTCTACTTCGGCTGAGCTTGTCCTGAGCTCCGTCGAAGGGCTCAGTACAAGATCGGGAAGTCGTTGAACCAGGAAGCGGCGGAGCGCTTCGACCTCGGCTCGCACCTCACGCGTCGGGTTGCCCAGTCTTTCCTGTCCAAAGAGACGCAATAGCCGCCTCCAACTGAACTCGCGGTGCCACCTCTCGCCCTCGCAGCGAATCTTACCCCCTTGATCCCTGGGCTTGATAACGCAGAGCCCAAAGGGGGCCAGCAGGACGTGAGGGGCGGGCAGGACGTAGTTGTAGAGGTAATAGCGGTCATCGAAGCCCTTCAGGATCTTGTCCAGTGTCTGATCGGCACGCGGCTCCTTAATCCAGCGGTTGGCATTGTAGATGCCGACCCGGGAGAGCAGAAAGCCAACGATGAGGCAGCCAAACGATACTAACAACCACTTCTGGAGGAAAAGGGAGGCGACTAGCCCCAAGATCAATATGCCCAACCCAGCGAAGCTGGTCCAACGGCCCAATCTGGCTCTGTTCCTGATCAATTTCTCGTTGGTGATGACTTGCATTTCCTTCCTTTCTTCTGGTGGAGAAACCAGGTTTTTCCTTGCCTGAATAGACCGCTCTTCACTTTCGGAGCTCTCTGCGATGCAAAAGAGTCAAGTCCTTGGCCAAAAACCTGGTTTCTTAGCCCCGCTAGGAAAAGCGTTCTAGCCTGTGTACCTACCAAGGACCACGCACGCATTCTGTCCCCCCAGGCCGAAGGAGTTGGAGAGGACAATGTCCACCTGTGCCCTCCGGGCCTGGTTGGGAACGTAGTCCAAGTCACAATCGGGATCGGGGGTCTCGTAGTTGATAGTGGGGTGGATAAGGTTGTCCCGGATGGTGAAGATGCAGGCGATGGCCTCCACGGCCCCTGCGGCACCCCACAGGTGGCCGATCATGGACTTGGTGGAGCTGATGGGCACGCGGTAGGCATGGTCACCAAAGACTTTCTTGATGGCCAGGGTCTCCGAAACGTCGCCCAAGGGGGTGCCAGTACCGTGGGCGTTGATGTAGTCCACCTCGCTGGGTTCCACACCCGCGTCCTCCAAAGCCCAACGGATGGCTCGCGCTGCCCCCGCCCCCTCAGGATCGGGCGCAATGAGATGATAGGCATCGTTGGAAGCACCGTAGCCCAGCACCTCCGCATAGATGCGAGCCCCCCGCTCCAGAGCGTGCTTCAGGCTCTCCAGGATCAGGATGCCGCTCCCCTCGCCCCCGATGAAACCGTCG
>JAUWYT010000008.1 GCA_030615705.1 Chloroflexota bacterium | reverse complement strand
GCTGGGCCAGCCCGACGAAAAGCAAGATGGAGATTGAAGAGATAGCTGGAAAGAGGAGCCGGCCCTGGTTGCTCGCCTCGAGGATTTGCATCCACCTGACCAACGAGGCGAAAACCATCATTGCCCATAAAAGTAGAACGGAGAGGCCAAGCGCCGTGGATCTATCAAGGCTTCGTCGCTTCCACTGCCTCACCACTAAAATCGCCCAGCCAGCCAGGCCGATGCAACTTACGAAGTCTAAGATCTCGTATAAGGAGGGATCCATCAAGATGCCGTAGCCAAAGACCGCCCAAAACGACCTCCGCAACCATTGAGCATAGCTCAGAGCGTCCATTAAACCGCGCTGCTGGGTTCGAAGAAGGGGAGCAGACATCTCTAACATCGTCTGCCAAGCTAATGGGTGATCGTAGAGAACCCAATTGCGTAAGTACCACCAGCCGGAAACGATAAAGGCCACTGCAATGGTGCTCATGCCATAGCTAAGAAAGACCCTCAAAGAGCGCTGACGATAAGCAAGAAGAGCCAAGACAACCAATGTCAGTGGCAGCAAAGCCAAGGCGCTCACTTTGGCCAAAAAGGCTAGGCCGAGCAAAAGGCCCAGGATCATAAAATCCCTTATCTGCACGCTTCGCCTCAACAGACGAAGGAGCATGAGTAATACAAGCGATGACAGAGCTGTTACCAAATTGTCGTTGTTAATAACACCGCTGATGAAGAGGAACTGCGGATTAAAGGCATTAATGGCAGCAGCACCGATGGCTATCCACTTCTGGTCGGGGAACAATTCTAAGGCGATTAGACCGGTAGCTACTACGGTCACGGCCCCCATCAACGTGGAGAGGAAGCGAACAATGTGCATGGCTAAGGCTGCCCGCCGATAAGGGAAACTCTCCGCCGAGGTATGATAGACCACGTTCATACCGCCACCTCCCCCATCCCGGTGGGGGTTCACCCATTCAAGCTGTCTTGCGTTATCGGTGTCGATCCAGAAGGTGGTCAACGCTCCAAGGGTATAGTAGAGGGGTGGCTGCCAGCCCTCATGTCCCACCCAATTTGGCCCAGGCTCGAGCATTGGCAAACTATGTCCATCGGCAAGATGCTTGACGTAGCGATAGTGATCACCTTCATCAGGGGCCTCAAAGAGCGGGGTGGTCACGTTATACACCGTCGCCAACGTGACAAAAGCCGCCAAGATCAAAGCCAGCCACCGATGTTCCATGATCTGCTCTCTCAGCGAAGAGTCCATTTGTCCACCTCAATCTTCGCTAACAGAATCCTGTTGTCGAGCATCAGCCCTTCTTGATCGAGAACCGGCAGCCGGGCTCCCGTCGCCGCGTCGTACAAGCCTATCTCGATGACGTATTCGCCCGGCGGGGCATCAGGGTTTACAGGAATATGATAACTGTCGGTCACCACTTCGCCTTTCATCCACAACGTCGTCGGATGCCCCCCTTCCTTTGGCGGGTTGTCCTGCTGCCCCCAGATGCAATGGTCTTCGTCCAGCAAGTGAGTGAATACCGTGTAGCTAGTGTCCATCTGCTCAAGGGCCCGCCAATAGAGGGTCAGAGGCAGGACATCGCCGGAACTCAATTCGGTCCTCTCTAAATCATAACCCAAAAACTCCACCAAGCCTCCAAAGTTAGCTTGGTAAGGATGCTGGATGGGCGGAACGTCGAACTCGCGCTGGGCCTCAACCATGTGGATCTTTCCCAGGTCCAGGGCATCGCCATCGGAGGAGAATGCTCTAAACAAACCAGCCAGGAAGCCGCTTGACTGAGCAAGTTTAGGCTGCCGCAGCACGATCCCCAGGTAGTAATCCCCTTCAGGGGCGTCAAAGGGGATGCGTAGCGAGTGTTGCCCCTTCACTATCTCCCCCTCATGCCAAGAGATGGTGGGGTATCCATCGCCAGCAGGGCGAATCACCTCCTCGGCCCAAAGCCGCCTGCTCTCATCCACCAGACGCAGGTAGAAGGAGTAATCTTGTGCCAGCTTCCGCGTGGCTCTGTCCTGAGCCCTTTGTCCCTGGGCCCTGTACTTGTCGTCCAGGACAAGTGCCAAAGGACCAGGGGCCAGCCGAAGGGCTCGCCAGTATGGTCGTACCCACACCCAATCTCCCGGCCGGTAGCTCCCTTCGACCAAGTCGTAGCCCAGGAGCTGAAGATCCCCAAAATCCATACCCTGACGATGTTCCAGGGGCAATGAGGCCAGCGAAGGTGGAGAGGCTGGCTTTTCCACCTCAAGGAACCCAATATCTACCGCCGTCCTCCGGGGGCTTGGATTCTCACCGACGATAGCCAGCGCCTGGCTGTCGTCGTGAACCACCATCTCCAAACGGTACCAACCCGGCGGCGTGCCGGCATCAATTAAAAGCTCATAATCGTCCTTGACGATCTGGCCCGGCTGCCACTGTGAGGTGGGATAGTGGCCATTGAGGGGTGCCCGATCGGCCTGCCCCCAGAGGCGATTCTCCCCGTCGAGAAGACGCAGCGAAACCCCGTAATCTTCCCCCAGCTTCTGCTGGGCTTTCCAATACAGGTTCAGGTGCAAAAACTGCCCACCAGCGGCGGGCCTGCCCTTCAGATCATAACCTAAAAACAGGAGCTTGTCCTCAAAGTTCGTCTCCACCCGGTGTTGAACCTCAGGCGGGGTATCGAGCATGGGCGGATTCGTCAGGAAACAAAAGGTTTGCACCAAAGAGGAGTAGGTGTGAAAGCTTCGCTCATCCACCAAGAAGGCACTCTCTTCAAGCCACTTCTTGGGCAAACCCTCTGGGTCGCCCCAGTCAGGGGTGCCAGAGAAGGCCAGCCAGATGCGTTCGTACCCGGCCATCAACTCCTCAAGAGCAGAGATGGTGGCTTCTTCGGGGCTGACCAACCGTGGCAACCCCGTCCAGGGCAGGCCAGCGTCGGCATAGTAATGGTAAAGCTGGGAGATGTGCGGTGGGTCTACGACTATGATGTCACCCGGCTGGGCATGGGCCTGGAGGTACTCCCCCCAGCTCCGATGATCATCTTTAGCATGTTTTTCGTTGTAGAAGTACTGCTGGGTGGAGTGAGCTGAGCCAACAACCATCAAGGCTAAACAACTGGCGAAGATCAGAGGCCATTTCTTCCTGATGGTGACCAGCCCCACGGCCAAGATCAGATAAAAGGCAGGGCTGGACACCATCAGATGCCGGATGTTCATATAGGCTGGTTGGACATAGGAGAGGAGATAGATAGAAAAGAGGGGCACCAATAAATAGATCAAAGCTGACAAGGCTTTAGGAGACAGAGGGCGAAAACCCCTCCGGGCTATGGCCAGAGCCCCGATCAGGAAAACGCCTCGAAAGACCCAATGGACGACCAAGACCTGTTCGGCCTTGGCCGATAGCCCCAGGCTGAAGGAGTTGGACACATCACGCAGGAGCTCGAGCAGAGGGGTAAAGCGAAACCCGCCCGCCTCCCCTTCGGCTAAGGTGGAAAATCCGCGGTAAGGGATGGGCAAGGCAATCAATAGAACTCCAAGCACTGGAATCGCTACGCGCTGCCACCTGGCCTCGCGGATGAATAAGAAAGAGACAACCAGCTCCGCTAGCAAGACCAAAAAGCTCAGATAGTGGGTAGCCAACATAGCTACGGAGGACAAAACATAGATTATGGTCAGATGGTCCCTGGTCGGGTGATCAGACGGTCTTTGGTACTGAGTCAACCCTTCGACAGGCCCCTGGTCCTTTGGCACTGTACCGGACCCTTGGTCCTGGGGCCCTGTACTTGTCGCCCTTGGTCCTTTGGCCCAAGGACAAAGGGTCCAGGACAAGTGCCCAAGGACCCAGGGCGGTCCAGTACGGTGCCCAGGGACAAAGGGCTTAGGACGCAGCATTCTCAACAGGGTGTAGAACGACAGCAGGCCCAGAAAAGTGAGCATGGTGTACATTCTCGCTTCGTGGGAGTACCAGAGGTATAACGGAGAGATAGCGCCGAAGAGGGCAGCCAACAGCCCTACACCCCGATCGCAGAGGCACTTCCCCAGAGCGTAGAGCAAGGGTACGGTCAAAACACTGAAGGCCAGGGAGGGGAACCGCAGGGCGAACTCGCTTTGGCCCGCCAATTTGACCATGAAGTGCAACAGGAGGAAATAGAGGGGAGGGTGATTGTCGAAAGTAATCAACTGCCTGGTGGTATCGGTGAGGACGATTTCGTTGGACAAGATGAGAGGCAAATCATAGCTGGCCCGCTGCAAGCTTAAGCTCTCATCCCACCAGAGGCTTTGGGACCCCAATCCGTAGATCCCTCGAGCGAAAGCCAAGGCTATGAAAAGGAGCAACAAAGCATAGGAGAGCCATTCTCGGCCGGGGTGCAAAGAGGGGGCAGGAGGTACCCCCGAGCCCTCGCTTCGATTGGTCGTTCTATCAGCGCTCGATTCCAAAACATCGCTCATTGCCTGAAGCTAATCCGCCTCTCTCCACAATTGCAGGCGGAACCTGAGCAAATCCCGAAAGGCTCGTAGAATAACGTGGACATTCGCTCCAGTTTGCGCTCCCGCCAAGCGGGGGAAATGGCTTACCGGCACCTCGATGACGCGAAAACCCCTTCTCTTTGCCCCAACCAGCAGCTCCGTGTCTATCATGGCGCCCTTTGAGGTTATACGGACCTGGGATAGAATCTCGCGCTTGAAAAGCTTAAAAGCGCAGTCAATGTCGCGAGCCACATAACCAAACATCAGATTTGCCAACGTATTCCAGCCCCAGGCGAAAAGGCGACGGATGAAGGGATCTTGCCGGTTGGCCCGATAACCGATCACCAGTTCAGCGGTTTCGATAAAAGGCAGCAATTTCCTTACTTCAGCGACGTCATATTGGTTATCGGAACTCGTAAAGAAGACCAGTTCACCGGTAGCAGCGCTAAAACCAGAGTTCAAGGCCCCACCATAGCCCCGATTGATTTCATGCCGGATTAGCGTGACCTTAGGATAGCTCTCCGCAAGTTCCTCGACAACCTCCGAGGTACGATCATGACTGCCATCATCCACCACGATGATCTCGTGGCTAGGAGTGATGGATTCCATCACCTCAAGCGCACTTCCAACGGCCTGGCGAACGTTTGCCTCCTCGTTGTAAGCGGGCAAGACCACTGATATGCTCAACTCTTCCTGTCCCAAGGTTTTCTCCCCTTCGACGGCTCGACTGAGCCTTCGTCCCGAGCTCAGGCCGAGGGGCTCGCCGAAGTCAGGCTCAGGACACCGCTCAGTAGCTTTCGCCATTGCGCTTCCTTTCGATCAGCTTTAGTTTGCTGGCACGGGTTAGGCGGCGTATGGCCGCCTCTCGCCTTTGCGCCGTGCTCCTGGTAGGCTGCTCCTCCCAGTACACTAGACACACCGGCCGACGGCCACGGGTATACCTGGCGCCCTGTCCACTGTTGTGAGCCCGCAGACGCTGCCCCAAGTTCGTTGTCCAGCCAGTGTAGAGAGTCCCGTCGGCGCATTGCAGAACATAAACGATGGCCACAGCTAGCCCTACGTCCTCCACCCACCTAGGCCTCTCAAGCCTAAGAGCCGGCTCATGAAGCCCGGCGATGCAGGCACCTCGGGTGGCCGTCCCTCCTTCGACTGAGGCTCACGAACGTCCCAGCTACCTTCTTCCCTGGACTTCAGCCATCTCTGGCGAGCTATCAGAGCCTTCTCGAAGACCTGCTCCAATTTCTCGGCGTCCTCGGCAAGGATGGTCTCCCTTAGTTCACCCAGCCTCCTCAAACAGGTGTCAATCCAGCGCACAATGTTTTCCCTGTTGACGAGACAAGCATCGCCATAAGTCGTTGGGTCAGCCGAGACGAAGCGAGTGGCGCTCTCGAAGGCACCTCCGGCCAGCCTGCGCATCTCCCGCCATGATGCGCTCTCGGTGGTGATCCCCAGTAAAGCAGCGGAGAGAACGAAGGGCAGGTGATCAACGCCGGCCATGAGGCCATCGTGCTCGAGGGGATCGAGAAAGTAGGGCTCAGCGCCCAAGAGGTAAACAAAATCGGAGGCCAACCGCACTGCGTCGGAAGCAGTACCTGCTGCGGGGGTGAGGCAATAAATCGCTCCAGAGAAAAGGTCAGCTCTGGCCGCGTCAATTCCCTTCGACAGGCGCCCAGCGGCGGCGGTGTCCTGAGCCCTTTGTCCCTGGGCCAAAGGACCAGGGGCCTGTCGAAGGGTTGTCCCTACATCACTAACGATGGGATTCCCGCCTACGAAGTTCACTTCCTCGGGGAGTATCTCTTCTGCCCATTCGATTACCTGTGCCTTGATGCTGGCCGTGTCGGTGATCAAGCAACCTGGCTTGAGGTAAGGCCCGACGGCCGTCAAAGTGTCCTTGATGGCCCCCACCGGGGTGGCAATGACGATCAGGTCAGCGCCCTCGCACGCGGAGACCAGGTTCCAGTCGGTCTTGTCCACAGCACCGGTTTTTTTCGCCTTTCGGGCTACAGCGCGTTCCCGGTCGTGGCCGACTATCTCGAAATCGGCTTCAGCTTGGTGCAGGGCAAGCCCGATGGATCCACCAATGAAGCCCAAACCCACTATCGTAATCCGCGGTTTTTTCATAAAAACCTCCTTATCTGGTCAGATGGTCTTTGGTCAGGTGGTCAATTCTAACTTGGCACTGTTACATTTGCCGAAACACTACAACGTTCCTTTTTCAAATCCTCGTTGACTTGTTACTCGTTACCTCGTTACTTGTTGACTTGTTAGTTCACCCCCTCGGCCTCCTGCAGTGCTGCCAGCAGTTCGTCCTCATGAGTTCTGAACGGGTTGTCGGCGAGAGGCTCTTGATGACGTCGAATCAACTCTACAGTGGTAGGCGAACAACCCGCCGCTTGAGCCAACTCCGCTCCTAACTCGGGATGCTGCTGATGGACGAAGAAGGGGTAGCGCCAACTGGACGGTTCCTCCGAGGCCAGCCTATCCAACAGCGGTGTCCTGAGCCCTTTGTCCCTGGGCACCGTACTGGACCGCCCTGGGTCCTTGGGCACTTGTCCTGGACGACAAGTACAGGGCCCCAGGACCAAGGGTCCGGTACAGTGCCAAAGGACCAGGGGCCCGTCGAAGGGTTGAGGCTTGAGTGCCTCGATCAGGACGATGAGCACTCGATGCCACAATCGCAACCGCCCACCCTTCGACAGGCGCCGTCCTGAGCCTTCGGGCCGAGCCTCAGGCCGAGGGCTTGTCGAAGGGCTCAGGAAACCGCCGCTCTTGCCCACATCGTGCAAGAGGGCAGCTATCAGCAAGTCGTGGTCATTGTGCTGCTTTGTCCGCAAGGCATGGAAGACATCCAGGCCATGGCGTTGGTCACATCGGGGCATCCGTTGAAAAAGCTCGGCCTGCACTGGAGTCAGATATTCGCTTAGCAGGCTGAGTTCCTGTTTTGGCACCCAAGCTACCAGAGCCCGGAAGAACTGGCTGATCCGATACACCTAGAAGCCTGCAATCAAGCGATAGAGCAAACGATACGGCAGCCCAAGAATCAAGCCCAGGATGCTGATGGGCAAGACTTGATCAACCATGATCAGTAAGATAAAGATGATGGGGCCTTGGGCTTGTATTCTGTCTAAAGCTTCTGAAACCTGGTAAGCCCATGCGGCTCGGATGGTGCTGAGGATTCCCCGCAGGATGCTGGCGCCGTCCAAGGGGGGGAGCGGCAGCAAGTTAAAGAGGGCTATGCCGATGTTAACGCTTATCACGGTGAGGAGCAAGCCCATCAGGAATGCGGGCAGCGGGAGGCCCAGCCTGATGGGGATGGCTACTATAGCCGCCAGCACCAGATTAGACAGAGGCCCCGCTGCTGCCACCATACCCATGCCAACCCGCGGCCCTTTGCGTAGATACATTGGATTGACCGGCACGGGCTTGCCCCAGCCAATGCCAAACCCGTAGAAGATGCTGAAGAGCATCATTACCGTGCCCATGGGATCCAGGTGAACCAACGGATTAAGAGACAGGCGCCCATAGTATCGGGCCGTAGGGTCGCCCAGCTCGTTGGCCATCCAAGCGTGAGCAAACTCGTGGACATCAATGGCAATGAGCAGAGAGAGCAGAAAAGCAACAATTTCTAGAAAGCTGCGCCCCAGGAACATCTTTTCCTCTTCGCCAAAATGGGACTAAAACACAGGCTTCAACACCGGGGGTTATTATAGCACAAAACGAGGAGGAGGCAAAGCGAAAAGCATTTGTGGCTTTTTTTTGAGGCTCGAGATTCGCAATATCAGGCTGGATGTGCTATAATGAAATCCGGGGAGGTAACAGGCCATGCCCATGGACATCCGCTTAGGTGACGTAGTGCGATTGCGTAAGCAACACCCTTGTGGAGGCTACGAGTGGGAGGTGGTGCGCCTTGGAGCCGACATCGGCATCAAGTGCCGCACCTGTGGCCGCCGCGTGCTGATGCCCAGACGAAAATTCGAAAAGAGCGTGAAGAAGTTCGTTAGTCGAGGAGATGGAGGCGTGACAGGAAGGGGATCTGAGGGAATTGATGTCCCCCCAGTTCCTTAAGCTCCCTCAGCTCCTTCCTCGTCTGCTCAGTCCACAGCCTCACTCTAGGACCAGTCTCCGCGATGCCCAAGAAGGTTCTCATTCTCATGTCCGATACCGGCGGCGGCCACCGCAGCGCAGCCGAGGCCATCACCGAGGGGCTGGAGCACATCAAGCCAGGCGAATTCGATGTGCAGCTCCTCGATTTTATCGCGGACTGCCCCCCCTTCCCTCTGAACCGCGCCATCCAACTGTACAGACCTGCTGTTACCTACAGCGGCTCCCTGTGGGGTTGGCTTTGGCGCATCAGCGACAACCAAAGGCGGATGGCGCTCGTCTTGAAGCTTCTCGTCCCCTTGGCTAGGAGTAGACTGGTACAACTGCTTCACCGAACGATGCCTCAGGCAATTGTCTCTGTCCATCCCTTGGGCAACCATCTGGCCGTGCAGGCTATGAGAGGGCTAGACAAGCCCATCCCTGTGATCAGCCTCGTCACCGACCTGGTGCGGGCTCACGCTTCCTGGTTCTGCCCCGACGTAACCCTCTACATCGTCCCCGGCGATGCGGTCCGTCAAAAGGCACTGGCCTGCGGCTTATCCCCTCAGAAGCTCAAAGTGATAGGGCTGCCGGTGAGCTTAAAGTTTAGACAGGAGTTGGGAGGAAAAAGCGAACGGAAGGGGAAGTTGGGCTTGAAGCCTGACATGCCAGCCCTACTCCTGGTGGGGGGCGGCGAGGGGATGGGCAAGGTCTTCCGAATCGCCAGAGCTATCGCCGAGGCACGTCTTCCAGCCCAACTCCTGGTGATAGCCGGCCGCAACAGGCCGCTGAGACAGCGGCTCGAAAGTGTGGATTGGGAGATCCCGACCACGGTCTTCGGCTTTGTAGACAACATGCCGGAGTTGATGGCCGCCTCCGAGGTCGTCGTCACCAAGGCCGGGCCGGCCACCATCTGCGAGGCCCTCGCCTGCGGGCTGCCCATCGTCCTCAGCGGGGCTATCCCAGGCCAGGAGGAAGGCACCGTGGACTATGTTGTGAAAAGTGGAGCTGGGCGTTGGGCTCCCACGCCGGGGGAGGTGGCAGCTACGCTTGAGCAATTGGTGACTCCCGGAAGCGATGTCCTGGCCTGGATGGGCGAGAACGCCCGCCGCCTGGCACGACCGGAAGCAACTTTGGAAGTTGCTCGTTTAATCGCCGACCTCTGCTAGAGGATAATGGCCACCAAAGAAGACATCCGCCAGCGCATCTGGGAGAGACTCGAGACGGAGGACATCGCCGCCTTCCCCCGTCCCTGCTTTGGGCGCATACCCAACTTCGCAGGGAACGACGTGGCGACCATGCGCCTGCTTGAGCTAGCAGAGTTCCGAGCGGCCCGCTGCGTCTTCTCTGCCCCCGACTACGCCCTCAAAAGGGCCCGCGATCTGGTTCTGGAGAGGGGAAAGGTGCTGGCCGTGGCCACGCCTCACATGCGCTCGTTTCTAGAGATCCACCCCAGGGACAAGCCCATCTCCACCACTATAAAAGGGCTCTTCAAATACGGCGTGCCATTGGTTACCCCTGTTGACCTCATAGTCCAAGGAAGCGTGGCCGTGGACAGACGTGGCAACCGCCTGGGCAAGGGGAAGGGCTACGGCGACAAAGAGATCGCTTACCTGAGGGAGAGGGGACTCGCCGAGCCCGACGTCAAAGTAGTCACCATCGTCCACGAAGCTCAGATCGTGGATGACCTCTCCACTCTAGTTGACGAGAACGACGTCCCCGTCGACTATGTCTTGATGCCTGGCGGAGTGATCTCTGTCAATCGGCCCTGAGACACCTTCTTCAGGGGGAACAAAGCGATGATCGGGATAGAAGAAGCCCGCCAGTATTACACCGACTCCGATGCAGCCCATGACTTCGACCATGTGTTGCGAGTGCTGGCCCTGGCTGAGCGCATCGGCCAGGCCGATGGGGCTGCGATGGAGATCGTGCGGACAGCTACGCTCCTCCATGATGTGGCTCGGGCCGAGGAGGAGCGCACTGGGGCCTGCCACGCCAGGGTGGGGGCCGAGCGGGCCCGCCAAATCCTGGCCGGGCACCCCGCCGATAAGGTCGAGGCCGTGGCCCAGGCCATCGCCTCCCACCGCTTCCGGGATGAAGTCGTTCCCCAGACGCTGGAAGCTAGAGTCCTCTACGACGCCGACAAACTGGACGCCATAGGAGCCATCGGCATCGCCCGGGCCTATGCCCTGGCCGGCAAACGAGGCCAGCGCCTCTGGGCGGGGACCCCCGCCGACTCACTCGCTGAGTCACAATCGACCGATCACACACCGGTCCACGAGTTCATCTTCAAGCTCTCCCAGCTCAAGGAAGCACTCTTCACAGACACAGCCCGCCAGATAGCCAAGGAGCGCCACCGCTACATGGTCGAATTCTTCACTCGGCTAGAGGAGGAAGTGCAAGGAAACCGCTGAGCCATAGAACGAGAATTTGGGGTTCATTGATTCCCTGCCCTATGAACTGGTCAGCAGGTTTGGCAACAGCAAGAGGGCGTCGCATCCCCATGAATTCGGTTGAACCCGCTCGAAGCTTTTTAAGGTTTGCTCGGAGAGATTTTAAGGTTTGCCCTCTCTTTTGGCTTGCTTGCTTAAAGAAAGTTGGTATAATATTAAGCATGGTGCAACTCCTGGCGTGGGGACGCAGGAGCCTAGAAGAAGGCGAGGTCTCTCTTACGAGCATCCGGGGCCCTCACCTTCTTCCCTTGCTTCAAAAGCCTCACTCGGCTTCCTGACCCCATTCTTGCCTGGCTACTTTGCAGCCAAGAAGTCACCCCGGTAAATAGAAACAACTTCCACCCCGACTTGACACGTCTTAGCATACACCCAGATTCGATCCGAAGGCTGATTCGCCAGGGAAAGATTCCCGCGTTTAAGTTCGCTAATAAGTGGCTGATCAGGAAGAACGAGTTAGAGCAATTTGCTCTCGCCTATGATTCGCGGCCTGGAAGGAAGGCCACCCTGTTCTAGGCCGAGGCAACGGGTACCGTAGATTTGTCTACGAGGTCAAAGGAGATTGATGAGATGGAAGAGATGGACGAAATGCTAGACGAGAGGATGACTCTACTCAAAGCCAGGAGGGCTGCTGGATCTGGAGCATAACTCTGTGGAAATGCTGAGCATAGCCGAGGTCAATAGGCCTCGGCTATTTCTTGTGAGCCTATTGTGACGCTCCCATTCCTTTGAGTGGATAACATCGGCCTTCTGTGATATAATTGACTACAGCTCAAAGCGAAGAGGATAAACGCGACCTGGGGGAGGAGCGATGTTGAGGCGAGGCAAAGGCCGGAGCTTAAGCACGGACTACGAGAAGGAACGGGAGCACATGGTCGAGAGCCAGTTGGCCCGCCGTGGCATCAAGGACAAGCGAGTGCTGGAGGCCATGCGCCAGGTGCCTCGCCACCTATTTATCCCGGAGGACATGCGCAGCTTGGCCTACTGCGACGGTCCCTTACCCATCGGGCACGGGCAGACCATCTCCCAGCCCTATATCGTAGCTCTGATGACCGAGCTCCTAGAACTCACAGGGCAAGAAAAGGTGCTGGAAATCGGCACAGGCTCCGGCTACCAGGCAGCCATCCTGAGCCGCCTGGCCCGTCAAGTATACAGCTTGGAACGCCACGCCGCGCTGGCTCAACAAGCTGAGAAAGTCCTCGCTCAACTAGGCTACGACAACGTCGTGGTCAGGGTGGGCAATGGCACCCTGGGCTGGCCGGAACACTCCCCCTATGAGGCCATTATCATCACGGCCGCCGCGCCAGAGGTCCCCCAGCCTTTACCGGATCAGTTGGCCGACGGGGGGCGTTTGGTGGCGCCGGTGGGGAGCCAGTGGTCCCAGGTACTGGTTAAGGTGAGGCGTCAAAGTGATCTGCTGATAAGGGAGCGTCTAACTGCTGTGGCTTTCGTGCCTTTAGTTGGGGAATATGGTTGGAAAGAGTAGATGACCTTCAGAGCTGCAGAAGAGGACAAACTTATGTAAAAAGACTTGACATATCACTATTATTGTGCTATAATATATATGCCTTGAGAGGAATTGCGACGGGGCCCATCTTGGGGCCGGTTAATCACCCGGTTAACCGCAAGTCGCATTTTTTGTCTGAGGGCCTCTCAAGCCCTGCTAGAAGAGGGCGTGAATGAGATGAGATTTGACCTAGCCAGACTGTTGGAAGAACCAGTCGGCTCTAAAACCAGCTTCGACATAGACCAGCCCCAAGAGAAACTGGCAGAAGATCTATTCGTACAGTTCGTGCAGGGGACCGTTGAGTTCACACGCACCAACAGAGGCATCTTCGGCGAAGGGCCGTTACATAGCCAGGTACAGCTAGAATGTGCCCGCTGTCTGGAGACCTTTTCTCAGCCGATTAATTTCCATCTGGAGGCCCAATTCGGCTTGCCCCCTATAGAACCCCAGGAAGGGACTATATTCCCCATTGGAGTGAAGGGCATCCTGGACCTTACCGATGCCCTGCGAGAACAGATCCTGCTGGCTTTGCCCATGCGGCCGCTTTGTAGGCCCGACTGTCGTGGGTTGGGGTTGTGCATCGAGTGCGGGAAAAATCTAAACGCGGGGGCTTGTGACTGTGTGCAGGAAATCGTCGATCCCCGCCTGGTAGGGCTCAAGGAACTACTATAGAACGGAGGTTTGAAAGATGCGCATACACCCAGAAAGAGAAATAGACACGGTAACGGAGCTTTTGGAAAGAGCTGAAATGCAGGGGCATCTTGCCCTTGATGATATATTGGAGGCCTTTCCTGAGGCGGAAGAGAATTTGGAGCAACTGGAGGACATCTTCATCTACTTTCAGGACGCAGGTATTGAGATCTACGAGGACGGGAGAAGAGAAACTACCGATAAAGGGGGGGTAAAAGAGGTAGAAGAAGCTGCGGGGGAAGAAGGACAAGAAGAAAAAGATGCTCTCGATTTGAGCGGCATCTCCAGCGACGACTCCATTGGCCTGTATCTAAAAGAGATGGCCCGCGTGCCCCTTCTGACCACTCAGGAGGAGGTAAAGCTGGCTAAGC
The DNA here is from genome assembly GCA_030615705.1 of Chloroflexota bacterium. Taxonomy (GTDB): domain Bacteria; phylum Chloroflexota; class Anaerolineae; order VGOG01; family VGOG01; genus JAUWYT01. Next base: position 1,713 of record JAUWYT010000008.1, on the reverse strand, counting down.
TTCTGGAAAGAGGCCAAGCAGCCCAGCGTCGCCTGAGCAAGGACGGTCGCGACCCAGAAGAGCGAAGGAGGTTGGAGCGAGCTATTGACAAAGGCAAAGCAGCCCGAGAGCACCTCATTAAGGCCAACACCCGCCTGGTGGTCAGCATCGCTAAGAAATACATGGGGCGAGGGGTGCCCTTCCTTGATTTGATCCAGGAAGGGAACCTCGGGTTGATGAAAGCTGTCGAAAAGTTCGACTATCGGCGGGGCTACAGATTCAGTACCTATGCGACTTGGTGGATTCGCCAAACCGTCACCCGGGCTATCGCTGACCAGGGGCGCACCATCCGCGTCCCTGTCCACATGAGTGACCGCATTAGGAGGCTTTACAAGACAGCAAGGCGCCTTGAGCAGGAACGGGGCCGCAAGCCTACCCCCGAGGAGATAGCCGAGGAGTTGAAGCTGGAACCACGCAAGGTGCGATGGATGCTCAGAGTGTCATGGCGTCCCCTCTCTTTAGAGAGGCCAGTGGGTGAGGAGGAAGATAATGAACTGGGAAACTTCATCGAAGACGACACCACCCCTACTCCCACTCAAAGCGCCTACGAGCACCTACTGAAGGAGAAGGTGGAGGAGGTCTTAACTACCCTTACACCCCGCGAGGCTCGCATTTTGCGCCTGCGCTTCGGCCTACAGGATGGAAGAAGCTACACTTTAGAGGAAGTGGGTCAAAAATTCGGCCTGACACGGGAGCGCATTCGCCAAATCGAGGGCAAGGCTCTGCGCCGGCTGCGCCACCCACGTCGCAGCCGCCAACTGAAGGAGTATCTCACTTGAACAAGAGTTGTGGTGCCCCTGTAGCTCAGAGGACAGAGCAGAGGTTTCCTAAACCTTTTGTCGGGGGTTCGACTCCCTCCAGGGGCGCCTCCTAGCCAGCAGCAGCCAGAAAATTCCTGGGAGCCTCTCCGAATCAATTTCCAAGAGAGGCTCCTTTTTTCTCCTCGCGTTTTTGGCCCATTTTAGCTAAAATCAAAAGCAGAAGGGAGGGCCACGGCCAAAGAGACCATCCTGGTAGTTGATGATGAGAAGAATATTGTCGAGTTGGCCAAACTCTACCTGGAGAAGGAGGGCTACCGTGTGGAGGACGCCTGTGACGGAGTTGAGGCTCTGGCCAAGATAAAGTCCCTGCAACCACCCCTGGTCGTCCTCGACCTGATGCTGCCTGAAATTGGTGGCTGGGAGGTGTGCCGACGAGTTCGAGGGGAATCTGATGTACCCATCATTATGCTGACTGCCCGCAATGACGATGTTGACAAGGTCGTAGGTCTAGAGCTGGGAGCCGATGACTACTTGACTAAGCCCTTCAATCGTCGTGAATTGGTGGCCCCGGTACGAGCTGTGTTGCGTCGCTATAAGAAAGCTGCCCGGACGGAGCAGATCATAAAATTGGCCAGGTGACGATAGATCCCCAGCGGCGCCAAGTTACAGTGAGAGGCCAGCCCCTTGAACTGCGAACCAAGGAGTTCGATCTCCTCCTGACCCTGGCTCAACATAAAGCTATCGTCATCAGCCGGCATCGGCTCTTGCACCTGGTCTGAGGCTTCGACTTCTACGGCCAGACCCGCACCGTCGACGTACACATCGCCCACCTGAGAGAAAAGCATGCCTACACTGATCTGATCATTGATACAGTGTGGGGAATAGGATGCAAACTGGTAGCTGAGTAAACGTG
>JAUWYT010000083.1 GCA_030615705.1 Chloroflexota bacterium | reverse complement strand
CCATTTTGGAGGGCAGCCCAGTTCCACCCTTTGGCACCGGTTGGGATAGGCACCCTAATCTGTTCTTCTACCTCCAGGCTCTGTCAATGATGGCTTTTGGCATGAACGTCACAGGCGTGCGCATGCTCTCGGCCATAGTGGGCACACTGACCTTGCTCGGCTCGTATCTGCTGGTCAGGCGGATGTTCGGTAGTTGGACGGCCCTGGTGGCTGCTTTCCTGTTGGCGGTCTCCCACTGGCACATCCATCACAGCCGCCTGGTCTCGAACAACATTGAGGTTGTTCTGTTTACCATTCTTGCTATCTATTTTCTGTATCGAGGTGTGAGGTCGCGGCGCCCCCTCGACTATTGTCTGGCGGGGATGAGTATAGGTCTAAGTTGCTATTTCGGCTACAAGTCACGTCTACTTCCGCCGTTCATTGCCTCCGCCCTCTTATACCTGGTCATCGTCAAACGGGGCTTTCTCCGCCGTCAGTGGCGCAACATCTTCGTTTTGGTCCTTGCTGTGCTTTTTGTCTTCGCCCCCTTGGGGCTGTTCTATGCCCGCAATGGCTGGGAGAAGTATCTGTTGGCTCGGGCGCAAGAGAGATCTATCTTCAAAAACTGGGACCGCCTCTATAAAGCGTACGGCACCACGAAAGTGTGGGAAGTGCTGCGGATACAGACGGAGCGAACTGCGTTGGTGTTTAACTACTATAAAGATGCCGGCACCTTCTACGGCTTCACCCAGGAGCCAGTGTTGGATTTCTTCACCGCAGCGCTCTACGTGCTGGGGTTCGCATACAGCGCATATCACTGGAAGGACACGAGATACGCCCTCCTCCTCTGTTGGTATATCTTGACCCTGCAGGGAAGCTTGTTGTCCATTGATCCTCCCCAAGTCCATCGCATAGTGACGATGATCCCAGTACCCTTTGTCTTTGCAGGGATCGCTGTTGAGCAGTTCCGGGGGGAGCTGGTCAAGGTGGCAGGCTGGCGAAAGGGCCTTTACCCGGCTTTGCTCCTGGCCTTGTTCTTGGGCATTGTAGCCTACGTGAATATAGATGCCTACTTCGTCCGCTATGCCGAGAGGTGGCCCTGGTTGGACATTACGGCCATGGCCAAGTATATGCGTGAGCTAGGCCAAGATCACAGGATCTATTTCTTTGGGACGCCTCACACCTATATCAAGCATGGCACCATACGCTTCATCGCTCACGGTGTAGAAGGTGTGGACGTAGCGAATGTAGCCGATGTTGTGCCTGTCCGGCAGGAGGTTGACCGGGATGTGGCCTTTATACTAATGGGTAGCCATCTCCAGACATTCCCCATCATCGAGGGTTATTATCCCGGTAGTGTCTTGCGCGAGTTTAAGGATCCGAAAGGTAGGTCGTTGTTCGCTGCCTATCTGGTTACGCAGCAGGAAGTAGCCAGCAAGCAGGGTTTGGTAGCCCGCTACTACCGAGGTGCGGGCTGGGAGGGGGAACCAGAAGTAACCAGGGAAGGAGTAGCGATCTCCTTTGACCAAAGCGAGGAAACAAAGCCCCCACCTTACAGTGTTCAATGGGAGGGGACAATATATCTTCCCGCCTACGGTAAATACCCGATGGGATTGGATTCGACCCAATCCTCTCGCCTTTTCATTGACGGCTCGCTGCTGATTGATAATCCCGGTGGACGACAGGCGTCGGAGGTGACTTTAGCCGCTGGGCCTCATGCCATCACGGTGATGGGCATAGCTGCAAGCAGCGAAGATGAGATTGCCCTCTATTGGCGACCCCCAGGCCAGGGCGAGAGGGAGGTTCCTCGCCATGTGCTGACGCCCAACTCGGAGGCCAACGGCTTGCTGGGGAGTTATTACTCGAATGCCGATTGGTCAGGCGAGGCGGTCTTGCGGCGCATTGATCCTCTTATTTCCTTCCGATGGTTTCATCAGCCAGCGGCATCCCCCTTTTCCGTTCACTGGGAAGGCTGGATTCGCGTGCCTGAGTGCGGCCGCTATACCTTCGAGACCTTCTCCAATGGCAAGGTTTGGCTCTCCATCGGTGGCCAATTGGTCCTCCATGACGATCAACCGGTGGTGGAGAGATGGCATAGGGCAGAAGCAGACCTGGTCGCTGGCTTGCATAAGCTGGAGCTTCGCTATCGCTACCTCTCCGGTTGGCGGCTGTTGGAACTCTATTGGATTAGGCCAGATGGCCGGAGGGAGTTGGTTCCAGCCGAGGTTTTCCTCCCCAGGAAGGAAACCGTTCTGGCTCCCGGTACGGAGACGCAAGTTCCAGCGGCTAAAGGCTTTGCCTGGGGAAGCGACGGGTTGGCTCCTAGGCAGTGCAATAATCCTCAAGACGTGGCCGTTGATGCCTAGGGCAACGTGTATGTGGCCGATGGCGGCAACCGCCGAGTGCAAGTCTTCGACGCTGCTGGCCGCTTCGTTGCCTCCTGGCAGGGCGGAGATGAGAGGTTCGTGAGGCCTTCAGCCGTGGCTTGGGACGAGAAGGGATATGTCCTGGTGTTGGATTCTGACACAGGGTGGATCCGCCGCTTCACGGATGATGGGCGTTTCCTGGGAGAGTTTGGTGGCCCTGAGGCTGGTTTTCTCTGTCCCTGCTGGCTGGCTGTGAGTGAGGCTGGTCAGATTTACGTGCTCGATAGCGGCAATAATCGGGTGCAGGTATTGGAGCCGATAGCTCGCTGAGTGGGCTGGCGCGCCGGCCATCTGCCGTCAGTCAGGGTGGAAGCGACGAAGGGCGCTCGGTTTGAAGAATCTGGCGAGTGTGGTATAATTAGATTGATCCTAGGTCCTGCCGGTGGCGGGGCTTTACTTTGAGGAAGGCAATTGAAGCTTCAGGAGCATCAGTCTAAGCGCATCTTCGCCCAGTACGGTGTGCCTGTCCCTGAGGGTGGAGTAGCCACCACTCGCCAAGAGGCACGAGAGATCGCTGAGCGACTGGGCAAGCCGGTGGCCGTGAAGGCCCAGGTCCTGGTAGGTGGCCGGGGAAAGGCGGGTGGCATCAAGTTAGCTGAGACGCCTGAGGCAGCGGAGGCCATCGCTGCTCAAATCCTTGACATGGACATAAGCGGGTTGCCCGTTAGAAGTGTCCTCGTCGAGGAGGCCGCCGACATTGCCAGCGAGATCTACCTGGGGATGGTCATTGACCGCGCTGCGAAGACGCCGGTGATGATGGCTTCATCCGAGGGGGGTGTGGAGATCGAGGAGGTGGCCCGCAGGACTCCAGAGAAGATCATCAAGCTCACCATTGATCCCTTCTTGGGCTTGCAGGATTACCAGGTCCGGGAAATGGCCTATGGAATGGATCTGGGCAGCGACCTGATACGAGGCTTTCTGGCGGTGGCTAGAGGGCTATGTACTGCTTTTACGAAATGTGATGCCTCTCTGGCTGAGATCAATCCTCTGGTCGTCACTGGTGACGGGACGTTGCTGGCAGTAGATGCCAAGATGCTTTTGGACGATAATGCCCTCTTTCGTCACCCTGAGCTCGCCGAGATGCGCGAGCTGGAAGAGGAGACGCCGGCGGAGCGCGAGGCGCGTGGCTACGGTATCAGCTACGTCCAGCTCGACGGGACAACCGGCTGCATGGTCAACGGGGCTGGGCTGGCTATGGCCACCATGGACCTCACTAAGCTCTACGGCGGCGCGCCGGCTAACTTCCTGGACATTGGAGGCGGGGCCAAAGCTGACAGAGTGGCTGCCGCCTTGCGCCTCATCCTTTCGGACGAAAACGTCAAGGCCGTGCTCTTTAACATCTTCGGGGGCATTACCCGTTGCGATGAGGTAGCCAGGGGCATCCTGACCGCGCTGCAAGAGGTCGAGACCGATGTGCCCATGGTTGTCCGCCTGGTTGGCACAAACGAGCAGGAGGGCCGGGAAATCTTAGCTGAAGCCAGGATGATCACCGCTGTTACTTTGGAGGAGGCAGCCCAAAAAGCGGTAGCTGCTGCGTCCACGTATGGAGAGCGGACATACGGACCAGGGCAGGATGAGCGATAGGGAGTGCATCTTCTGCGCTATCATTGAGGGCCACGCTCCCGCCGAGGTGGTCTTCGAGGATGGGGACACGCTGGCCTTCATGGACATCAACCCGGCCAATCCCGGCCATACCTTGGTGATCCCCAAGAGACACATCCAGGACATCTATGGGATGGATGAGGACACAGCGGCAGCGGTTATAGGGACGGTCGTACGGGTGGCAGGGGCGATCAAGAGGGCACTGCAGCCCGAGGGTATGAACTTGGTCCAGAGCAACGAGCGTGCAGGGGGTCAGGATGTCTTCCACTTCCACATGCACATCATCCCTCGGTGGTATGGCGACGGGCTCCGCCTGGCCCGGCCACCGGAGGTGAGAAGAACCATGCCCATCAAGGAGGCGGCGGCCAGGATCCGCCGCGAGGTGGCGAAGGTTCGAACCATCGCAGCAGCTTATACTGATATATGTTGTGGCAAAAAGTGATAGTGGCTGCAGCATCTAATAGCAGGTATACCTTCTGCACCTGAAAATGGTGGATTACGACGAGCAAATGCTGGTCGCTGGCGGGTTGATGGCCGACTTCTTCGCCATGAGGCCCGTGGCCGAGAGGATCGGCGAGATCTTCACCCAGGGTCGGCGCGCTGAGGTGACGTCGCCTCTGGGGACGAGGGTCGTCATGGACATAACCGGGCGCTCCGGCTTCCCCTAGCTGGGGATGAGCCGCGAGCCGGGCACAACCTCCTCCCCGCCAGACATCGAGACGGCGGTGGGGCCTTTGGAGGGCACAGCCGAGGGCATCATCATCGTTGACGGCAGCATCCCCCACCCTGACATCGGTGTGATCGAGGAGCCCATCGAGCTCAGCGTGAGCAAGTGCCGCATCGTGGAGATAAAGGGGGGCAAGCAGGCCCAAGCCCTCCGGAAGCTCCTCGATGGAGCAGGTGAGGACAGCGTCTACGTGGTGGCCGAGCTGGGCATCGGCCTGAACCCTCAGGCGAGGCTCTGCGGGAGGATGCTGGAGGACGAAGGGGTATACGGTTCGGTCCACTTCGGCTTCGGTGACAATCGTTCGCTGGGAGGTGTCACGAAGGCGCCGATGCACCTCGACGCCGTCATACTGAAGCCCACAGTGACCGTGGACGGCGTAACTATCTTGCGGGAGGGAGAGTTTATCAAGGAGGCATTGCGATGAAGGTATGGCTACAGGAGATGAGGTGGGAGGAGGTTCGAGACCATTTGCAGAAAGACGATGTGGTCATCATCCCCGTCGGGAGCACCGAACAGCACGGCACCCACCTCCCCCTCGGCACGGACAGCATGGTCGCCATCGCCTTGGCCGAGGATGCGGCCAAGGAGGCCGGCGCCCTCGTCGCTCCGCCCATCTGGTTTGGCTGGAGTCCCCATCACATGGCTTATCCGGGCACGATCACCATCCGTCCGGAGACGCTTATCGAGCTGATTATGGACGTTTGCCGCAGCCTGATCTACCACGGTTTTCACCGCCTGATCATCCTTAACGGCCACCGCGTCGCCAACATGGCCCCCTTGACTATCGCCGCCACCAGGCTGAGGGAGCAGACCGGCGCTTACGTGGCGGTGGCGGATCCCTTCTTCATCGGAGACAGGATCGGCCGCGAGGTGAGGGAATCGGAGCCAGGCGGGCTGGGCCACGCCGATGAGTTGGAGACATCCCATCTTCTGTACTTCACGGGCGAGCTGGCCGATATGAGCAAGGCCCGGAAGCGCATCGGCGCGGTGGGCAGGTTCTGCTACTTCCATCTCCACGACCCCCTGATCGAGGCCGACAGCGTGTTCTTGTCCAGTACGGCCGAGGAGTTTAAGAGAAAGACAGCCCCCACCGGCGTCTCGGGCGACCCCACCCTCGCCACCAGGGAGAAGGGCGAAAGGTATCATCGGGCGGTGGTTGAGAACCTGGTGGCCCTCATCGAGGAAGCCAGGGCGACCAACGTAAGCATTAAGGGGACGGAAATCCCTGTGTAGCTTTTGCGGACTCGCGTCCGCACTCCGTTCCCCTAGAGTTGGGGTGCAGGCGGAAGCCTGCACCCCGTGAAGTAAAAACCCGAAGGAGAGGAGCGATTATGAAAAAGCTATCGTTATTGGGAGCATACGCTCCCATCCCGACCCCCTTTGACGCCGACGGGGCGGTCGCCCACGACCAGTTGGCCGAGAACATCGCCAGGTGGAGCAAAACGTCCCTGGCCGGCCTCCTCGTCCTCGGCTCCAACGGGGAATTCACTTACCTGAGCGATGAGGAGAAGCTCGAGGTGCTGAAAAGTGCCCGCCAGGCCATCCCCAAAGACAAGCTGTTCATCGCCGGCACCGGCTGCGAGTCAACCAGGTCCACCCTGGGGCTGACGGAGCAGGCCGCGGCCATCGGGGCGGACGCGGCCATCGTCCTTACACCCAGCTATTACACATCCAAAATGGACGCCCAGGCGATGCGGCGGCACTTCCTGGAGCTGGCCGAGCGCTCCCCTTTACCCATCATCCTCTACAACATGCCTGCTTGCACGGGCGTTGACCTCTCTGCGGAAACCGTGGTGGAGTTGGCGCAGCACCCCAACATCGTGGGCATCAAGGATAGCTCAGGGAACGTGGTCAAGTTAGGAGACATCATCAGGGCTGCGCCTCCCACCTTCAATGTCCTGGCTGGCTCGGCCAGCTTCCTCTACCCGGCCCTCGTTCTGGGCGCAGTGGGAGGGATCATGGCTTTGGGCAACATCGCTCCGGAGCAGTGCCATCGCATCTACCAGTATGCTCAAGAGGGGCGTCACGAGGAGGCGCGGCAGTTGCAGTTGAGAATGATTCCCCCCAACATCGCCGTGACGGCCCGCTT